>NZ_FNOA01000036.1:0-42084 GCF_900106885.1 Pseudomonas sp. NFACC14 | reverse complement strand
TTACGCATAACCAAAAACACCTCAGATTTGGGCGCCATCATAGCGCCCGATTGAAGTGTCCAAAATCATTAGGCCAGTTCAGCTTGCTCGCGATGGCGATCAATCAGTCAACCGTCCTATCAAGCCGACAACATCCGCCGCAACTCAACGCAATCGCGCGCATGCCAGTCCGTCAGCTCCGGCCATGGATTGTCCGGCAGGTTCACCAACACCGTCCGCGCCCCAGCCGCCCGGCCACAGTCCAGGTCGAAGCGGTAGTCCCCCACCATCACCAGTGTGTCCGGCGCCACGTTCCAGGCCTCGGCCAGTTTCAACAGGCCACCGGGATGTGGCTTGGGCGGTGCCTCGTCGCGGCCCAGCACATCCTCCACGGCGAAACAGTCCGCCAGGCCAATGGCCTCTAGGGTCACGTGGGCCAGTTCGCGGGCGTTGCGGGTCAGGATCCCCAGGCGATAGCCGCGCCCGGCCAGCTCTCGCACCAACTCGACCGCGCCAGGCGCAGGCTTGGAGCCCAGCGCCAGGTCCCGTTCGTGTTCCAGCAACCACGCATGCTTGGCCGCCGCTTCCTCAGCGGGCAACCCTGCCAGATGCGTGAGGATGTCGTCTTCGGCCGGGATCGCCAGGGCCACGCGGATTGCCGCGAAGTCATGCACGGCGATGGTCAGCGTGCCATCCATGTCGAACACCCAGTGACGAACCTCGGACAGGCTCATGCCCAGTCCTTGCGGTGGCGAATCAGGCCTTCCTGGGTGACCGAGGCCACCAGTTGCCCGGCGCGGTTGAACACGCTGCCCCGGGAGAACCCACGGGAATTGCCGGCCCACGGGCTGTCCATGGCGTAGAGCAACCAGTCATCGGCGCGCAGGTCGGCATGGAACCACAAGGCGTGATCGAGGCTGGCGACCTGCATATCCTTGTGCCACACCGATTTGCCATGGGGCAGCAGCGAAGTGGTCAGCAGGCCAAAGTCCGACGCGTAGGCCAGCAGATATTTGTGCAAGGCCGGCGAGTCCGCCAGGGCGCCATCGGCACGGAACCACACGTATTTCACCGGGTCGGCCGGTTGCGGGTTGTAAGGGTCTTTTTCGGTGACCGGACGCACCTCGATCGGCTTGGGGCACAGCAGTTTTTCGCGCATGTGCTCGGGCAGCAGGTGCGCGCGCTGCTGGGTCAGTTCCAGCTCGGACGGCAGGTTTTCCGGGCCGACGACTTGCGGCATGGTGCTCTGGTGTTCAAAGCCCTGTTCGTCGTACTGGAACGACGCACTGCAGGTGAAAATCGGGTTGCCCTTCTGGATCGCCGTCACCCGGCGGGTGCTGAAGCTACCCCCGTCGCGCACCCGGTCCACTTGGTAGACCACCGGCAGCGCGGCATCGCCCGGACGCAGGAAATAACCGTGCATCGAATGCACATGGCGCGCCTCTTCCACGGTCTGGCTGGCCGCCGACAACGACTGGCCCAGGACCTGGCCGCCGAACAACTGGCGAAACCCCAGATCCTGGCTGCGACCGCGAAACAGGTTCTCTTCGATCGGTTCCAGGGTCAGCAGGTCGACCAGATCTTCCAACACGTGGCTCATTCAGACTTTCCTCACACAGCGCAATGACCGCGCAGTCTACGCTGCGGCGGTGGATCGATTGTTGGCCCGGGCCATTTGGGCGGGCATTGTAAACGTCCGTGTCGGCTAACCGTGCAGGGTCTGCAACCACTGCTCACGATTGATGCGATAGAGCACATGGTGACGCAATGGATGACCGACGGCGAGTGTCGGGTGCTCGAAGTCGTCCGCCGGGTCGTGATGCATGCCAATGGCCTGCATGACCTTTTGCGAGGGCAGGTTATCGACGGCGGTGAACGCCACCACTTCGTCCAGCGTCAACTGGTCGAAGGCACAACGCAGGGCGGTCCACGCCGCTTCGCTGGCATACCCCAGGCCCCAGTGCTCCCGGGCCAGGCGCCAGCCGATTTCGATGGCCGGCGTGAACGGCGCGTCGAACCCGACCACACCGAGCCCGGTAAAGCCGATGAAGTCCCCGGTGTCCTTGCGCTCCAGCGCCCACAGACCAAAACCATGCTCGGCGAAATGCCCCCGCACGCGGCCGATCAGGGCGGCGCTTTCCAGGCGGCTCAGGCGCGCCGGGAAATAACGCATCACCTGCGGGTCGGCGCACATGGCGGCAAATTCCGGCAAGTCATCGTCGCGCCACTGCCGCAAGAGCAACCGTGCGCTTTCCAGTTCCAGTATCGGCTCCATCTTCACTCCCTTTCCATGCTCCAGAGTCTACATCGCTGGTAGGATCCGTCACTCAATCACTACTGAAAACACCATGCCACTGCCGCTGATCTATCACGAAGACTACAGCCCCGAATTCCCGGCTGAACACCGTTTCCCCATGGACAAGTTTCGCCTGCTGCGCGATCACCTGGTGGACAGTGGCCTGACCCGCGACGCGGACCTGTTGCGCCCGTCGCTGTGTCCACCGGACATCCTCGCCCTGGCCCACGACCGTGCCTATATCGAACGCTACATGGGCGGCGAGTTGTCCCGCGAAGACCAACGGCGACTTGGCCTGCCCTGGAGCGAGGCCCTGGCCCGCCGAACGGTGCGCGCCGTGGGCGGTTCGCTGCTGGCCGCCGAACAGGCCCTTGAACACGGACTGGCCTGTCACTTGGCCGGCGGCACCCATCACGCCCACTACGACCACCCGGCCGGGTTCTGCATTTTCAACGACCTGGCGGTGATCAGCCGCTATTTCCTGGCCAGCGGTCGGGTCTCGCGGGTGCTGATTTTCGATTGCGATGTGCATCAGGGCGACGGCACCGCCCGAATACTCCATGACACCCCGGACGCCGTGACAGCTTCCTTGCACTGCGAAAAGAATTTTCCCGCACGCAAGGCGCACAGCGATTGGGACATTCCCCTGCCGATGGGCATGGAGGACGCCGCCTACCTGAAGGTGGTGGACGACGCCCTCAACTACCTGCTGCCGCTCTACCAGCCGGACCTGGTGCTGTATGACGCCGGCGTCGACGTACACAAGGACGACGCCCTCGGTTACCTGAAACTGACCGACGAAGGCCTAGCCGCCCGGGACGAGAGCGTCATGCGCCATTGCCTGGGCCGCGACATCCCGGTGGTCGGCGTGATCGGCGGTGGCTACAGCAAGGACCGCCAGGCCCTGGCTCGCCGCCACGGGATCCTGCACCACAGCGCACAAAGGGTCTGGACGTCATCAGGTTGTCACTGAAACCTGGGCGTTACCCACAATGCCTGTGGAGCGGCCTGTGGATAACCTGAGCGAAACGACCTACAGGCCAGGTTGCCTATAGCCTGCAGGGGCTTGACTGTTTTTTGATCAGAGTTCTCAACAACACCTACCGACCCAATTGTGAACAAGCTTGCTCGCGATAGCGAAGGGTCAGCTACATCAATGCCGCTGACACACCGCTATCGCGAGCAAGCTCGCTCCCACAGGGATCTGTGCTGGTAGAATGCCCCGCCTACCCCAGCCTCCACAGTTCAAATCATGACCTCGACCGCCAAGCCGTCCCCCTCAAACATCGCCATCATCGGCGGCGGCCCCGCAGGCCTGATGGCGGCCGAGGTGTTGAGCCAGGCCGGCCTGCGAGTCGACCTGTACGACGGCATGCCATCGGTGGGCAGGAAATTCCTGCTGGCCGGCGTGGGCGGCATGAACATCACCCACTCCGAAGCCTTTCCGGCTTTCCTGTCCCGCTACGCCGAACGCGCGCCAGACCTCGCGCCGCTGTTGCGGGCATTCGGGGCGGATGAATTATGCACATGGATCCACGGGCTGGGCATCGACACCTTTGTCGGCAGCTCCGGGCGGGTATTTCCTACCGACATGAAGGCCGCACCGCTGTTGCGCGCCTGGCTCAAGCGCCTGCGCGATGCTGGCGTGGTGATCCACACGCGTCATCGCTGGCTCGGCTGGAACCCGGACGGCAGCTTGCGCATCGCCTCCCCGGAAGGCGATAAAACCCTGCACCCCAAGGCCACCTTGCTGGCGTTGGGCGGCGGCAGTTGGTCGCGCCTGGGCTCCGACGGCGCCTGGATGCTAGCGCTGGAACAACGCGGCGTAGCCCTGGCGCCACTGCAACCCAGCAACTGCGGGTTCGAGGTAGCGGCCTGGAGCGACCTGATGATCAGCAAATTCGCCGGGGCCCCGCTCAAGAACATTGCCATGGGCCTGAACGACGATGTACCGCGCCTCGGCGAATGCGTGCTCACCGCCACCGGCCTCGAAGGCAGCCTGGTCTATGCCCTGTCGGCAGCGATTCGCGAAGCGATCAACCAACATGGCAGCGCGACCATTCACCTGGACCTGCTGCCCGGCCGGCCTGTGGACAAAATCCGGCAAGCCCTGGGCAAGCCTCGCGGTTCACGCTCGATGGCCAGGCATTTACATGGCCAGCTGGGGCTGGATGGCGTCAAGGCCGCGCTGCTGCGCGAACTCACCCCTGCCGACGCCTTCGCCGACCCGGCGCGACTGGCCCAGGCGATCAAGGCCCTGCCCATCACCCTGGTCAAGCCCCGCCCGCTGGATGAAGCCATCAGCAGTGCAGGCGGCGTGGTGTTCAGCGGCCTCGACGAAAACCTTATGCTGAGATCCGTTCCAGGGGTTTTTGTTGCAGGAGAAATGATCGATTGGGAAGCACCTACCGGGGGATATCTTCTCACCGCGTGCTTCGCTACCGGCTATCGTGCGGGGCTGGGCGCGTTGGATTGGCTCAGGAAAGGCGCGCTGTCCTGAGCCGAACGCCCACCCGGCAGGCCCGATATCCCAGCCTAGCCGACTGAAACAGCCTCGAGCAGCGCGGTCATTGCCGTTCGGCTTTGCACCGCATCGAAGTTGTCCTTTATATATTGCGCCCCACTCTGCCCCATCTTGTTGCGCAGAGACTCGTTGCGCAGCAGTTCGGCAATGATGACCGAAAGTCGATGGCCATCGTTCGGTTGAAACACCAGCCCGGCTTTCGCGTCCTTGACTATCTCGGCAGCCTCCCCCTCGACACCGCACAACACTGGCCTGCCGCAAGCCATGTAATCGAGCAGCTTCGTAGGGATGGCGCCCCTGAACAACGGGATGTCCTTCAAGGTGACGAGGCATAGGTCGGCAGCGTTGATGAACCCCCGTCCCTCGTGCTTGGATACCGGCGGAAGAATCAGTACGTTGTCGATCTTCAGTTCTGCAATCCGCTGCTCGAGGTAGGGCCGTTTCATGCCGTCGCCGATCAACAGGAACAGCGTATTTTCATCCTGGCACTGCACGGCGGCGTCAATGACCACGTCCAGGTTATTGGCTTCGCCCATGGCGCCGAAGTACAGGATGATATTGCGTCCCTCCCAACCGAAGTTGCGACGAACCACGCGCCCGGCCTCGGCGTCCGGATAGAGCATTTGAGTGTCGACGCCACACGTAATGACTTCCAGCTTGCTCACAGGCCAGCCACGCGCATGGATATCGTTGCGGATTCCCTGGGTCAGGGTGACGATGCGTTTCGCCTTGTCATAGAGCAACCGCTCCATCCAGGACATGATGGAAATCAGCAACCGATTGCGCAGGATCCCCATCTGCACGGCGGACTCCGGCCACAGGTCCCGGACCTCGAACACCAACGGGATACCTCGCAGCTTGCAAACCACCCATACTGGAAGCATCGGGAAGATAGGGGGCGAAGAAGCCAGCACGACATCCGGTTTTTCGGCTCGCAGAAGACCAAGGGGCGCCGTCACGGAGAATGAAAGAAAACTGATCAAGCGCCCCAGGTAACTGCGATGCAGTTCACTGTAGGTGTAGGTACGAATGATCTTAACCAGGCCTTCTCTTTCCTTGAGAATCAGCCGCCTGTACCAAGGGAGTACCGGCTTATCACGCTGCATGTAACCGGTTTGCCCGGACACCACCGTCACGCTATGGCCCTCAGCCGCCAAATGCTGGGTGAGTTCGTACATCAGCGAATGCCCCGGAGACGAGTGCCCCTGATAGTACTGGTAAACCACTGCGACTTTCATTTGAACGCCTTATACAGTTCTTTCAGCCGTTCGCCTTCCTGCTGCCAACTAAGCTCCTGGCGAACCACCGAAAGCCGCTCGCGCCAGTGTTGCAGTCTTTGCTCATCGGCAAAAAAAGCGGTGACCCTATCGGCGATCGCTCGGGGCGTCGCAAGGTCGCCAACACAGCCAATCCGGTTCCCCTCCACCAGGCGACGAAGTTCGGGCAGGTCGCTGGCCAGAATCGGAAGTCCCGCCGCAATAAACTCGAATAATTTATTCGGCGTGCAGTAATAGTTATTCAAACAGATCGCCTGGTAGGGGATGACGCCCGCATCAGCCGCTGCCGTTATTCCAAGCAACTGCGATTGGGCAACCGCCGGATGCAGATGCACCCGCGATGTCAGTCCCTTGCGCTCAACCAGACGCTGCAGGGCCGAGGCGAGCTGACCGTCGCCAAGCAGGACCAGATGGATGCCGGCATTGGACAGTAACCCCATGGCTTCCACCAGTTCAGGCAAGTTGCGTCCGGCAGAAAAACCGCCTTGGAACAGCAGCACCCGGTGCTCGCGGGGAATGCCGAAGCGCTCGTGCAAATACCAGGAACGCTCGGTTTGTGCCTGGATACGCTCCGCATTGTGGATAACCGCCACTTCAGCCACACCATAACGCGCCTCAAGCTCGCGGGCGATGGAAGGGTTGACGGTAATCACCCGATCACAGGCCTGTATATGCCGACGCTCCACCTGGGCCCAACTGGAGCGCTGTCCACGAGAGAATTCTTGCTCGCTGTAGAGCTCATGGCTGTCGTAGACCAGATGAGCATCGAACTCTTCGGACAACGTGCGTCCCACCGCAAGCATTGGCAGATCGTGAGCCACCACCACCTCCGCTTTGTGTTGACGCCCGTCAGCCAGGAACAGGTTCAGGTAGAAACGCTCATGATCGACCAGGAAACGCCAGGCCAGGGACTTCATTGCACGCATCAGGCGACCGTTCATCGGTAAATGCCGACGCATGAGGCCATAGGCCTCAAGCACGCGATTCTCCTTGCGTGCAATCGATTCGGTCTGGGTACCGATGCGCCGTACACGCCGGTCATCCGTACCCACGAGTTCGTCCGCCGGCATGGCCAGGATCGTGACGTCCCAACCGTCCTCTTCCAGGCTGTCGGCCTGGAGCAGGATTCTCCGGTCAATCTGCCTGTCGTTACAGAGCATCAAGACCCGCGGGGCATGCTGCATGATTTCAGATACCACCCGGTTGCAGGTCTCCATCGATAAAGTTGCGGTGCCAGAGCTCCATGCACAGCAATCCCCAGACGACCCGACCGAACTCGCTTTCGCTGTTCAATGCCTTCTCGACGGACTGCACGTTGTACAACCCGCGCGCACGGGCTCGCTCGGACAACAGCGTATCGCGGACGAAATCGCGGGCGACTCCCTTGGTCCATTGCGTCAACGGTGTCGGGAAACCCATCTTGTCCTTGCGTTCGAAGATGCTCTGCGGCACCGCGTTGCGCACGGACTCCTTGAACAGATGCTTCATCCGTCCGCCGGCGAACTTGATGTTCGGTGGAATGGTGGCCATGAACTCCACGATACGGTGATCCAGCAGCGGCACACGCGACTCGATGGAAGCCGCCATGCTCGTGCGATCTTCTACATGGAGCAATGCCGGCAAGGAGCCCTTGAGGTCGAAGTAGGTCATCTGATTGACCAGGGAATGCAAGCCTTCGCGATTGAAGATTTGTTGATAGGACTCGAACGGCGAGTAGCCCTTGTCGAAGGCATCCGGGTTGAACAGATGAGACATACCTTCACTGCGATCGATCAGGCGGAAATAGCGCTGGTCGGTCGATGCGAACAAACCTTCGCGCCACAGCCCCTGCAGCATTGGCTGATAAGTCTTGAGCAACGACAGATTGGGGATGATCGATTCCAGCGAAACCGCATAGCGATGCTGGTTTGCCGTTTCATTGATCGCCCCGGACAAGCACTTCTCCAGGTAGGCTGCCATGTAGCGGGCATACCCGACGAACAGCTCGTCACCGCCCTGCCCCCCCAGTACGACCTTGACCTGCTCGCCAGCCAGGCGCGAAACGTAATACTGTGGAATCAGGCCTGGACCGGCGAGCGGCTCATCCATGAAGTGCATCAATTTGGGTAGCAGATCGGCCAGCTCACTGCCCGGGATGTACACCTCGTTATAGTCGGTACCGGCGAACGCCGATACGGCCTTGGCGTGCCCCGTCTCATCGAATTGCGGACCTTCATGGAAGGCCCCGGTGAAGGTCTTGAGTTGTTCACCCCCCAACATCCTTGAAGCCAGGCAGACGACTGCGCTGGAATCCAGGCCGCCGGACAAGTGCGCACCCAGCGGCACATCGGAGCGCAGGTGCATGCGCACCGAGTCCTCTATCAGAGCGGCGAGATTATCGACGAAATAACGCTCGTCATGGCGCTCGTCGATGTTGTATTGCAGATCCCAGTACTGGTAGGTCTTGATCTTGAGCTGACTGCCCTCATACCAGGCGCTGAGGTGATAACCCGGCTCGAGCTTCTGGACCCCTTTGAACAGTGTCTTTTCGTTCAGGCAAAACTGAAACGTCAGGTAATCCTGCAGACCGTCCGAATTCGACTCCGCCTTCAGGGAGCCGTCGGCGAAGAGTGCCTTGATCTCTGAGGCAAATCCGAGTTTCTGGCCATCGAAGTGGTAGTAGAACGGCTTGATGCCAATACGATCTCGAGCGCAGAAAAGTCGTTGTTCGAGGCGGTCCCAGATGGCAAAGGCAAACATGCCTATCAGGCGATCGACACAGCGCTCACCCCACTCGCGGAAGGCGTGCAGCAGCACTTCCGTATCCGAATAGTGGTGCAATGGATGGCCTCGACCGATGAGTTCGCGGCGCAATTCCAGGTAGTTGTAGATGGCTCCGTTGAAAACGATCGTGTAGCGATCGTCCTCGGTGGTCATCGGCTGCTTGCCGTGTTCCGGGTCAATAATTGCCAGGCGCCGATGGCCCAACGCTACAGGCCGAGCAGGATCAAGCCAGGTGCCCTCACCATCGGGGCCACGGTGACGAATGGCGTCCATCATCTTCATGACGGAGCCACGCATCGACTCTGGCGTTCCTGAAACCGCTACGATCCCTGCAATCCCACACATAAAAAACCATCCTGCCTTAAACAAACAATAACTGACGCGTCGTTCAAAATTCCGAAGAACTCAGCCCGTGACGCGTTGATAGATATTCAGCAACTTTTCACCTTCCACGTCCCAATTGATCGCTTCACGGGCTTTCTTCGCCCCGTCTTTCAGCGAAGCCATCTTCGCCGAATCGCCGAACAACTGGTTGACCGCACTTGCAATGGCCTCGGCAGAATTCAAATCCGCCAACAAGCCGTTGCCATAAGTACCGACGATATCGTGCAGGAATGGCAAGTCGTTACTGATGAAAGGCAACTCAGCGACCGCGAACTCGAACAGTTTGTTGGGGCTGCAGAAATAATTATTCTCGTCGACGCCATGGTAAGGGATGATTCCCAGGTCGGCGTCGCAGGTCAGCTCGTGCAGATCGTCGGATGGCACCCCACCATAAAAGAACACCCGGTGCCCGAGGTTTCGCTCGATGACCAGGTTCTTCAAGGTGTCCTCGAATGCACCGTACCCCACAAGCACCAGATAGGTATTGGCGGCAAAGTTGGCTGCCGCTTCGACAATGCGCTCGATTCCCCGATTATCGGAAATCCAGCCCTGGTACAGCAGAATGTTGTCATCGGGAGCAAGACCGAAGCGCTCACGCAGCAATGACGTCGACGCCACCGGTACCTTGGGCGCCGCGTTCATGATGACGTGCGGAGTCGTAACGGCATAACGTTCTGCCATCAGCTTGGCAATGTACGGGTTCACTGTAATCGCCGCGTCCACTTGCTTGATCAGCCGCGATTCTTTTTTCTTGTATTTCCTCTGGGTGGCCTCGGGTAGCTGTACCTGGGCGTAATACAGCTCATGGGCGTCGTAGATCAGCGGAACGTTTCGAAGCTTCGCCAGTTCGACGGCCGGCGCCAGCATGGGAAAGTCATGCACGTGCAGCACGTCAACCTGGTATTCCGTCATCCGGTCGAGAATGAACTGCTCGAAGCTGTTCAAGCGCGCCACACGATTGGCCCAGGCCCTGAACAAACGCCAGGCCCGATTATAGGTGGTCGAGCCTGGCAGCAAGTTATAGCGACGTGCCAGGGCTGAAAACCGCGAATCCCCCCAATCGAACATGAATCGCTCGATCTTTATACCGTTGTGCGAGTAGGACTCCCGTTGCGGACATTCGAAGCCCGCCAGCAACGTCACCTGGTGACCCTGCTCAACCAACGTCTGGGCTTCCTGCAGAATCCGCCGATCAATCATCAAATGATCGGCTGTCGTCATCAAAATATTCATGCGCCGTTGCAATCCCGATTCACTGACACTGGCTCAAGTCCAACTTGCTGGTCAAGTTGCCGGCATTGTAATTGGCAACGCCAATTTGCCCGCCCTGTTCGACACCATGGCCTTCAATACCGTTGTAATAGACTGTCGGCGAGTCAGCCTCTTCGAAGAAGTACATGCCGTACTTCAAGCCATCCCACGCTTTCCCGGTATTGTCCTTGAACGTGAACACCGGCTCCTTGCTCGCCGCTACCAGTTTGTCCGAAGCGTTGAAGCAATAGGCATCCCAACTATTCGGGGTTTCCACAAGGAGCACCGGCTTGTCATTGACATGGACTACGCCCAATGTGTAGATCCCAGTGTCCGGGCTCAGCACCACGGTGCTCGATCCCACACCGCCATCGGCTTTCAGTTCGGCCGCCTTGATCGTGTTGTTCCCATTGACTGCGGAGGTGTAGAGAATCCTGTCACGACCATTGTGCTTGAACACAACCGGGTCAAGGGCACTGTCGCTCAACAGTTTCTTCGGCGTTTCCCAACGCAAGCCGTTGGTACTGGTGGAACGATAGATCGCCGAATAAGAGGCCGAACCATCTTCGGTTACGGAAAAGAACAGCTCATAGCCGGTTACACCCTTTACCAGGTTCTTCCTGACAAAGGGGAAGGCGTACGCGCCTTTGAATGGCAACAGCTTTTCGTCGAAGATGTTGCCCTGCTTGATGTAGTCGGTGTCGTTCTGCGCGGTGGCCAACTTGATCCTCCAGCGATGATCGTCACCGTACCCGGAGTACAGCATGGCGTTGGCATCGCCGACTTTGAAGACCGAAGGGTATTCGACATGCAGGGAGTCTTCCGATGCCGGCTGGATACGAACGACCGGTTCACTGCCCCAATCAAAGACATCACCGAACAGTAAGTTGTTTTTCCATGCATACCCCAAGCCGGCTACTGCCACGACAGCAACCGAGGCAAGTATCACGGTACGGCTCTTAGAGTTACTCACTTGCACATCCTTAAAATAAACGACGAATAAAGGAGATTCGGTACAGCAACCAGGCTGCGGCAAAGGCACAGCAGGTTGTCAGTACGAATGTCAATGGCACTTCTATCAATGGCCTCATCAACGCAGGAGAGACCTTGGCGTATTGCGAACGGAACAACTCCATGAAAATCGGATGCAGGATGTAGACCAGCAGCGTCAGCGGAGCCAAGCGCTTGAGCCCAGGGATCCGGACTTTCTTCGCGACTTGCAGGCTCAAACCCCAGACACCGATGGACATGGCAAAAACCGTTGGGCTGAAGTAGCTGAAGAAGTACAACTTCCATGTGTAGGCACTGCCGAAACCATAGGCCAGCGCGAAGGTCCCGATGACCGTGACCAGGTACCCCACCAACGTAATCATCCCGTAGGGCAGGTTGGGTCGAAACTTGTACAGGTAATAACCCAGCAGGAAATAACTGATGTACGACCAGGAAAAACTACCGCCATTGGGCGTGTATGTCCGGGAAAACGTACTCCAGGCGAATGTCACCATGGTCAGGATACACGTGGCGATGACCGCATTGCGCAGGTCTTTCTCTTCCATATTGACCACGGCCTGCGACAGCGGCGGCGCTATCAGATAGAGCCCGATGATCAGGTAGAAAAAGTGCAAATGGTAATACGGTTGCCCCAAGACAATGGCTTTCAGGAAAGTGGTCCAGACAAAGGCCTGCTGGAAGTACTTCATCCATAAGGCGTAGATCACCGAAGAGATGAACAGCACGGCCAGCATGCGTGGCACACGGGAGGTCAGGATATGGCGATAGGTTGTCTTGATGTTACCGAGGATCAGCACTGCACTGAGCATCACGAACACCGGCACGCACCAGTGGGTCAACGAGCTGACGGCGTCGCCCACGAGCCAGGCCCACATGCTCAATTCACCCTGCATATAGATCGGCCGTGCGGAAACGTGCAACAACACCACGGCCAGGCACGCGACCACCCGCACAAAATCCAAGCTCGAATCATGCACCCGCACGGGCGAACCTGTTATGACTTGATTCATTGAACGAAAGCATCCCTGTTGAGTTATTTGTGAGTCAGCACGCTGATGGGTATCTAACGCTTGCGGTTTTCCATCGAGGCCGAATACACGCTCACGATCTCCTGGGCAATGCTGGCGCTGGAGAATTTCAATTCGGTCACCTTGCGAATGACCCGGCTGTTGAAGGCTTCACGTTGGCGGGCCATCGTCAACATCCCTTGGGTCAACTCCTCCACGCTCATCCCCACGACCTGACCCAACTGTGGATGTGAAACGATCTCGGCAGGGCCGCCGCAGCGAGTGGTGAGCACCGGCCGTCCACAGCTCATGGCTTCGATCGCCACCACGCCAAATGTCTCGCTTTCACTGGAAATCACCAGGAAATCGCATTCACGGTAGTAATCGACCAGTTGCGCGCGGCTGGCACGCCCGGAGAACTCCACCACATGCGCAATCCCCAGGCTGTCGACCAAGGCCCGGGCCTGGTCAAGACCTTCACCGCTGCCGGCCAGCCGCAGACGCAGGCGCGGCTCCAACTGGAACGCGGCGGCGAATGCCTCGAGCAATACAGGCACTCGCTTGACTGGAACGAAGTGGCCGACCCACAACAAATGGATCAACTCGTCACGCGTCACCGCTTGTTCGCCAAACATGTCGGTATCGACCAGGTTGGCGATCACTTGCGTATCGACACCTTCCTTGAGCTTGACCTGCTGGCGTATGTCCGAGAGCAGTGCCGAACTGACCGCGATTACTTTATCGGCCGCATTCAGGGCCTTTTGTGTCATGCGGCGCAAGTAGCGCGTACGGGTCAAGGTCGTGAAAGGCCCGGTGTGCTCGGTAATGACCAAGGGGATTTTCAGCTTGCTGGCCAGGCGGCGACCTGCGGTGCCATCGGTATAGGCGGTGTGAGCATGGATCAGCTCGAAATCGAAGTCTGTGCGCAGCCACTCGGCCTGGCGCAACAAACCATGGGAGTAGGTTGTGGCATGGGCCTGGAAAGGCAGCAATGAGCTCACGATGTACGGGAAGCGGATCAACGGAACGCCTTCATGCTCTTCCCAGCCACGGATCTCCTGGGCCCGGTAGATGTTCAGCGCACGCCTGATCGCCTTGGGGTTGATGGTATTGATCCAGAATGGCTCGCCACTGACCACTCTTGCATCGATCCCCTGTGCCCTCAGCGCCTTGACCTGCTCATGGACAAAAATCCCGCCGACCATGTTGTATTCGCGAGGATACATATGCGACAGCACCAGGACCTTGCGTGGCGGGTTCGCTTCCCTGTGCGCCCCTTCCCCCAGGCGAATATGCAATGCATCGACCAACATCTGGTATTCGGTTTTTTCCTCCACCAGGCCGTTGATGGTCATGCCCAGGCTCTTGACCTTGGCCTCCAGCGCTTCACGCTGGCTTTCCAGGCGCTCGGACAAGTCATTCAAATGCTGCGCAACACGGTGTTTTTCCGCCAATTCGTCAGAACGCGCCGAAACTTCCATGCTCAGACTTTCCAACTCCAGGCCCAAGGTGGTCTTTTCCAACTCCAGAACTTCAAGCCGTTCCACGGCGTTCTGGTATTCAAGTGCGACGATCTGAGCCTGATTGACTTGCGACTCAAGCGCTTCGAGCATCATGACCAGATCATGTTGCTTGAGTTCGAGTTCGCCGTTTTTTTCAATCCAATGTTCTTTTTGCAGCAGCGCTGAGTCGTACAGGCCCTGCAGGCTCTTCAATTGCTGATCGCGCGACTGAAGCTCACGCTCGAGGGCATCTCGCCGAGCCTCGAGTTCATTGGCAAGGTGACCCAGTTGTTCAAGCTTGAGCGTCAGTTGATGAATCTCGTACCGATAAGCTTCACCGTGGTGCCGCGTACCATCGAGTTCTGCCTGAAGGGTCGCTATTTGTGAGGAGAGCTGCTCGTTCTCGCTCGACAGCGCCTCGACACGAGCCTCGCCGTTGCTGATCAGTATTTCCTGGGCCGAGGCCCTTTCGCTGAGTTGGGTATAACGGTCTTCCAACTCGGCGCGCTTGTCCTCGAGTTCGTTCGCCAGGGTGTTGACCCTGGCCATCGCCTGGGTCTGCTCAGACAACGCGCGCTCTTTTTCCTGAAGCTTGTTCTCGAGGGCCGAGCGCGTAGTCTCCAATTGCTCGGTCAACGCTGAGAACTTGCTGGCCTCCTCGCGCATCTGAGCGACGCTAGGATCATCGCCCAGGCAACAGGCAATGATCTTACGCTGGTCGGCCTCTTCGAAAGTCATCTGCACCTGCAAGTCATCGCTGGGATGAAACATGCGCAGGATGCAGCCATGGGGACCGAACGGAACCGGGGCCAGATGATAGGCACCGGTATCATTGTCCCGAGGGCAATTGACGTAGTGCCCGCGAACGTGATCGTAGACCTCGACCGACCCCAGTTCACCTACGTCCACCTGTACCGACCGTGGGCGCCGGGGAACCGTGACGATACCGTAATCGGAATCGCTCTGGATGCGGTAGACGCTGCGGGGATAATTGAACGGATTATCCCGTAGCGCCAGGCGGGACAGTGCGAACGTCGATTCATTGAAGGACGCCGTACTGGCAGGCGTGGTCCAATGGCTTGTCGGCGCAGCACCACGCTCGAACAGTACCAGGATCTCACTGATGTCAGGCATCCTGCGCAAGCCTTCCGCCGACTGCATCGCCTGCAGGGCCTCGAAACGTCGCTGTACCATCAGTGCAGACGCCGGTCGCTCCACAGGTCCGCGGCGCATGGAGCAGTTGGGGCAAATGCCGTCCTCGAATGGGTAATCAAGGCCCGACAAGGCACGCGACGCTTCGACTATCTTGGGGTCTTCAAACGTCCACGATTCACCGGAAAACCGCACGTCCACTGCCGAAAATGCCGGGGCGAACAGCGAGATCGCGTCCTCCAGCGTGTAGCTGCGCTGATGCAAATGGGCGTGATAACGCGTGCCACACCCCGGGCAGGTGATTTCAGCCGCCTCGAGCAGTTCGCGGTAGGGAACAGCCACCAGGATATAGCGCGCCGACACCCGGGCAATCTCGGCCAGGGCCTCGGCATAGATGGAGTCGGGCAAATGCTCGATCACATCGCTGGAAAGCGTCAGGTCAAAGCTTCGGTCGCCAAACGGGATCGCACATAAATCGGCCACCAGGGCTGGCGCCTGCACACGCTTGACTGCGGCTTCGCTGATATCGCAGCCCACCACATCCCAGCGTGGCACCAGGCGGTTGGTCACGGTGCCGTTGCCGCAACCGGCGTCGAGAATGGTGTTCACCGAGTCGGGGATCAGTTCGATCAGATCCTCGGCGACGGCAACCTGCTCGGAGACTGCATTGCGGCTCCACAGGTCGGCCTGGGCAAAATAACTGATCTCGGAGCGCTTACTCATTCAACGGATTCCAGATTGACCCATTCCACCGGGTGCACGACCAACCCACGCTCCATACGCACATCCAGGGGTGCCGTCACACGGATGCGGTATTGACGATCATGGACATCCAGCGGATGTTCCCCACTCGATTGGCTTTCGGTCATGCCATCGAAAATGCCCACGGAGATCACATAATCCCCCACGCCAACCATCAACGGATCGAACTGCGCCTTGACCAGCCCCGTGCGACGGTCCCGCGTGGACGAAATGAACGGCGATACGACCTGCGCCACACAGCGCCCGTCCATGCCATAGATGCAAATGATGAAAGACATGCAGGGGATGTCGACTTTGGCGCCCCATTTCACATGGACGTAAAGTGGTTCGCCAAAGGAGAACACGCGCCGCGACTCCTGATGCCGATCGAGGAAATCGACGCCGTCGATCCAGGCACTGCCTTCGCCATATTCAAAATCAGACCGTTCGGCCACGGCCGGTGCATTGTCGGTCGCTGAAGGCACGAAGGAACTGAGGGCAAAACGCTGGCTGATCATCTGCCCATTCTCGGCAGCCGGCTCCAACGTGCCGATGGTGATGTACTCCAAACCGTCGAATATCTGGCAGTAGACCGTTTCGCCCACGCCAGTGCCCGTGTGCCGGATGGTCACGAAAAACTCGCTCAAGTCTCCCAGCCCCAACGGGACCTTGATGCTGACCGGGGCGTGCTTGTATTGCCCGCCACAGTCCTTGAACTCCCGATAGCTGATCCCTTCGGGGGTCCTTCTCGGAGCCCCCCAGTTCATGTAGCCATGGGAGGTCAACAGGTGCAGCCGCTGGTTACGGTCATCGTCCAGGGCCTCCCCCACCAACACGTTGTCGATCACTTCACCTTTCTGTTCGAGCGTCATCTCGAACACGGCCAGGGGAGTCGTCGGCGCATCGTCGGAGGCGGAGATGAAACGCAGTACCGACACCCGGTCAACCTCGGTGTCGGTCAGCAATTCACTGACGTCCCCACGGCTGAGCTTCAGGTTGATCGCCCTCAGGCGCAGCTCCTCCTGCTTGCGGATGGATGCCGCATAGGAGCGGCCGATCTCGATCGGATCACCATCGGCGACAATCCTGCCGCGCTCGACCCAGATGGCGCGGTCGCAGATCATCTGCACAGCCGACATGTCATGGGAAACGAACAACACGGTCGAGCCTTCTGCCGTCAAGGTGCGCATCCGCTTGGCGGATTTACCGGCAAAATACGAGTCACCGGCGCCAAGG
Organism: Pseudomonas sp. NFACC14; assembly: GCF_900106885.1. Classification (NCBI taxonomy): domain Bacteria; kingdom Pseudomonadati; phylum Pseudomonadota; class Gammaproteobacteria; order Pseudomonadales; family Pseudomonadaceae; genus Pseudomonas; species Pseudomonas sp. NFACC14. The sequence continues at coordinate 24,961 of NZ_FNOA01000036.1, read as the reverse complement.
ATCTCATCGATGATAAGGATTTCCGGACGTATGGCAGTCGCTGCCGCAAAGGCCAGTCGCGAATACATGCCTGACGAATAAGTCTTTACCGGCTTATCGATGAACTCTTCGAGTTCAGCGAACTCCAGCACATCATCGAGCAACTTCCTGGCGCGAGCGCCCGTCACACCCTGATAGGCGAAGGACGACATGACGTTGGTACGACCGGTGAACTCGGGATGAAACCCGGTCCCCAGCTCCATCAACGCCTGGACTTTCCCACGGACCTTGACCGTGCCCTCAGTCGGCTGGATGAGCCCGGCAATCAGCTTGAGCATCGTACTCTTGCCGGCACCGTTACGCCCAACCAACCCCACGCGCTCCCCGGGCTTGATCGTCAACGACAGGTTGCGCACAGCCCAGAACTCATCGTAGGTCGACCGGGCAACGGGAAAACCCAGCGCCTCAACCATACGGTGGCGTGGCGAGCGGAAAATCCGGTACATCTTGGCGATGGAGGCTAGTTCAATGATCGGCTCAGACATAATCGGCAAATAATGGCTTCAATCGCGAAAAGACAAATCCACCCAGGAAGAAAGTGGAGAACGAAATGACGGTAAAAATAGCCAGCAATCCAGGCTTGATGACCCCGATGAACGCTGCATCCCGATACAGCATGATCAGGTAGTACAGCGGGTTGGGGTACATGAAGGGAATGAGTTCCTTGGGGATCATTTCCTGCGTATAGGCGATGGGCGATACCAGCATCAGGAACAGGATGAGCACAGCAACCATCTGACTCAGGTCTGGTACGAACACGTTGATCGCCGAGAGTATCCAGATCAGGCCGACCGTGAAGATGATCTGCAGCACCAGTATCAAGGGGATTGCCAGCTGTGTGGAGTGGACGATGCCGCGACTCCACAACACCATCAGCAACATCACCAGCCCCACCAGCATCGTCACGCTGCTGGCCAGGACCGTCTTGACGGGAATCAGGTCGATCGGGAACAAGGTGTTCTTGATCAGCCCCTTGTTGCCCAGCACCGATCCCACTCCGCTGCCCAGCGCCTCGGAAAAACCAAGGAAAGGCACCAATCCACAAAATATCAGCAGCACGTAGTCGAAGGTGCCGAACTCTGCGACCCGTACGCGATAAATCATCGTGTAGACCACGGCATACAAACCGAGGAACAGCAGTGGATAGAGGAAAATCCATGCGACACCGAAAATCGTGCCGATGAACCGGCTGCGTATATCGGTCAATGTGGTCGCCCACAGGACGTGAATGTGACGCCAGATGATTGAAATCGGGTTCATGGCCGGGTGTTTTCCAGGATAGCGACGATTCGTGCGGCGGCGGTACCGTCGCCGTAGACATCTACCTGGCCTTCAGGGATCGACCGGTTTTCCATCGCCGTGTTAATGGCATTCCGACTGGCGCCCACCAACTGGTTGAAGCCCAGCTCGACGGTTTCGACCCACTCCGTTTCATCGCGCAGGGTGATGCACGGTACCCTGTAGAAATACGCCTCTTTTTGCACCCCGCCCGAATCGGTCAGGATAACGTTGGCCGCCTGTTCAAGGGCAACCATGTCTAGGAATGGCAGCGGATCCACCACCCTGATGGCGTTCAGATAATGTTCCAGCCCGTGAGTCTTGAGCAGGTTGCGCGTGCGTGGATGCAACGGCAGGACGACGGGCATCTGCACGGCAACGTCAGCCAGACCGGCCATGATTTCCCCCAGGCGCTGGGGATCGTCGGTATTTTCAGCACGGTGGCATGTCGCCAGTGCAAAAGCCCCCTCCTTCAAGTCCAACTGCGCCAGGACCTGGCTCTGCGCCTTGGCGCGCTCGCGATAGAACAGCGCCACGTCGTACATGACATCACCGACGTTGTGCACCCCTTCGCTGAGCCCTTCCCTGGCCAGGTTATCGACGGCCAGGGCCGTGGGGCAAAGCAGCAGCGTCGAAACGCGGTCGGACAGGATACGGTTGACCTCTTCCGGCATGCGCATGTTGAACGAACGCAGCCCTGCCTCGACATGGGCGACGGGGATGTGCAGCTTCGCTGCCGCCAGCGCGCCCGCCAATGTGGAGTTGGTATCGCCGTAGATCAGTACCCAATCCGGCTTTTCCTCGAGGAGTATCTGCTCGATACCTTCGAGCATCCGCCCCGTCATCGCGCCATGGGTCCCCCCCGACACCTCAAGGTTGTACTTGGGCGCAGGGATCTCCAGTTCGTCGAAGAAAACCTGGGACATGTTCGGGTCGTAGTGTTGCCCTGTATGCACCATGACTTCCACCAGGCGCCCCGGATGCTTCAGAATTTCCCGGGAAACCGCCGCAGCCTTGATGAACTGTGGACGAGCGCCAACGATGGTTACGATCTTGCGGGTCATACGCGAAGGCTCTCTTTCAAAGTGTCGACAATAAGGCGCTGGGAAGGCTCATCGAGGTAAGGGTGCATGGGCAGGCTCATGACACGGGCGGCGATCGCATCGCCGACCGGCAGTTGCGCCTGCTCGTCCTTGACCGCAGGTTGGCGGTTCAGGGGGATCGGATAATGCACGGCCGTAGGGATGCCGGCACTTGCCAAGTGTTTCTGTACAGCATCACGCGATGCCACTTGCACCGTGTACTGGGCCCAAGCGCTCTGGCTTGCCGTCGCCACGAAAGGCGCGGCGATATCTGCCTGCTCCAGCAATAGGGCATAACGTTGCGCGACTTCCTGACGCTGACGCAGCTCAGTCTCGAACATATCCAGCTTGGGCAGCATTATCGCCGCCTGCAGCGTATCCAGCCGACTGTTCACGCCCACACGAACATGATGGTAGCGACGATCCTGGCCATGCCGGGCAATCTGCCGGAGTACCTTGGCCAGGTTTTCATCATTGGTGAACATCGCACCGCCATCGCCGTAGCAGCCCAATGGCTTGCTCGGGAAGAAACTGGTGCAGGCAATGGTGCTCAGGTTGCAGGAGCGCTTTCCTTTATAAAGCCCCCCGAAACTCTGCGCGGCATCCTCGATCACTGGTATGCCATGCCGTGCTGCGATGGCATTGATCGCATCGAAGTCAGCGCACTGGCCGTATAGCGAGACCGGGATAATCGCTTTCGTCTTCGGCGTAATGGCCGCTTCCAGCAACGCGGGGTCCAGGTTGTAGGTCTTGGCGTCGACATCGACGTAGACCGGCTTCGCCCCGAGCAGGGCAACGGTTTCCGCCGTGGCGATATAGGAAAACCCAGGGGTGATGACCTCATCGCCCGGGCCGATCCCGAGCGCCATCTGCGCGATTTGCAGGGCATCGGTCCCGTTGGCGACGCTAATACAGTACTTGGCCCCCGTAAAGGCTGCCAGGCGCTCTTCAAGCTCATTCACTTCAGGGCCAAGGATATATTGCCCATGGGCCAGGACGCGCTGGATAGCCGCGTCGATCTCCACCTTGATCAGCGCCTGCTGAGCCTTGAGGTCAATGAACTCGATCACTGCTTGTTCTCCTTTTTAAGCACATTCCCGCTGAGTACATACGTGGCACCGGAATGAACGCACGGCGCACAGCCTTCTCCGCTCAACGGCAGGTCCAACTGCTCGCCGAACTCACTCATCCAGCCAATCTGCCGGGCAGGGACACCGACCATCAGGGCATAGGCCGGCACATTGCGATTGACCACCGCACCGGCCCCTACGAAGGCGTAATCACCAATGGTCACACCGCAGACAATCGTGCAGTTGGCTCCGAGCGTCGCGCCCTTCCTGACCAGCGTGTCGCGGTATTCGCTTTTTCGCTCGATGAGCGAGCGGGGGTTATAAACGTTGGTGAACACCATGCTCGGGCCACAAAAAACGCCCTCTTCAAGGGTGACGTTATCGTAGACGGAAACATTGTTCTGGATCTTGCAGTGGTCGCCGATCACCACCTTGTTTCCGACAAAAACGTTCTGGCCAAGCGAAACGCCACGACCGATGCGTGCGCCGCCGCAGACGTGGACAAAATGCCAGATGCGGGATTCATCACCGATCTGGGCGCCATCATCGATGATCGCACTGGGATGCTGATAGTAGTTCAAGTTTGAGTCCTGATGTACGTCACGGTACGCATATACAAAAACAGCGGGTCACCGCAATGCCGGCAACCTGCCATTTATGATGCACCATGTTCCTTGGGCTTACTTCAGCCCTGCCACGAACGGGTGACCTTCGCCATCTGCGGCACGAGTCGGCGTCAAGGTGCGAATGGTTTCCACCGTTTCAACACAGTGCCGAGCATCTTCGATGCCATAGCCCTTGCCATCCAGTACCGCTTGGTAGCTGACTGTGTGCAGGTCGGTGAAGCCTTCGGAGAACTCGATCTCCTCGCCATCACACGTAATGGAACGGAACGTCGGCTTCTTGCCCTTTACAGACGCCGGCAGGTCATCGGCGTCGATGGAAAGGAACCAACGCACACGGGCGTTCTCATATTCCAGGTAACCGGCAGCCTTGAAATCGTTGGCATAGTGGACAACGTTTCGCTGCAATTTGCCGAAGATGAAATGCAGCATGTCGTAAAAGTGCACGCCAATGTTGGTGGCAACGCCGAAAGACTTGCGAGGATCACCTTTCCAGCTTTCCATGTACCACCTGCCCCGGCTGGTGATATAGGTCAGGTCGACCTCATGCTTGTGGGCACGCTTTTCGACCTGGACACGATTTTTCAGGTCGATGATTGCCTGGTGATGACGCAACTGGAGAATGTTCCAGAGACGCTTGCCCGTCTCCCGCTCGGTCAAGCTCAAGTCATCCAGCATGGCGGTGGTAGGCACCAACGGCTTTTCGCAGATCACGTCACAGCCAAGGCGCAGTCCCGCAGTGATATGCGGGTGGTGCAGGTAGTTGGGGGAGCAGATCGAAACGAAATCCAGCGCGGTGGCCGGGTCACGCTTGAGTCTCCAGGCGTAGTCATAGAAGCGCTCGAACTCGGTGAAGAACTCGCTTTGTGGTGACAGGCTATCGATGATCCCGACCGAATCATTAATGTCATAGGCACAGACCAGTTCATGGCCGGTGTCCTTGATGGCGCGCATATGGCGCGGGGCGATATAGCCGGCGGCGCCGATAAGAGCAAAACGTTTCATGGAAAGACCTCAGAAAAGGGGTATTTGCCTCGAAGCGGGACCTTCAGGAAGGGCAAGCGCAAGCCCCCGCTCCTGCTGGCCCCCCCTGTAGACAGGCTGTCAGGCCTTGATGATGTGCGCCGCAGGCGTACGGTACTTGCCACGGCTGTCGACGATCAGGCGAGCCGAGCCCTTGATCAGCTCGTAATCGAACTTCTCATGGTCTGTGGCAAGAATCACCGCGTCGAACGACGCAAGGTTGTCCGCCGTGAGCGACTCACTCGACAGCGTGAAATGGTGTTCACGCATCTTGGGGAATACCGGGACATGCGGGTCGCTGTACGCGACAACGGCGCCCTTGGCTTCGAGCAACTCCATGATTTCGACCGATGGGGATTCACGCATGTCATCGACATTCTTCTTGTAGGCAATCCCCAGGATCAGCACCCGGCTGCCTTTGAGTGCCTTGCCTTCATTGTTCAAGCCGTCCATCAACTTGCCGACCACATACTCCGGCATGGCCTGGTTGACTTCGCCGGAAAGCTCGATGAAGCGCGTATGGAGGCCGTACTCGCGAGCCTTCCACGTCAGGTAGAACGGATCGATCGGGATGCAATGGCCGCCCAGCCCGGGCCCAGGGTAATACGCGGTAAAGCCGAAGGGCTTGGTAGCCGCTGCATCAACCACTTCGAAGATGTCGATGCCCATGCGGTCGGCCACGACCTTCATCTCGTTAACCAGACCGATGTTCACCGCGCGATGGATATTTTCCAGCAGCTTGGTCATCTCGGCGGCCTTGGTCGAACTGACCGTCACGACCTGATCGATGGCCTGCTCGTAAAGTGCAATGCCAACCTGCAGACAATTGGGGGTATGACCACCGATGACCTTGGGAATGGTCCGGGTTTCGAAGTCGGGATTGCCCGGGTCTTCGCGCTCAGGGGAGTAGACCAGGAAAATGTCTTCGCCGGTGACAAGACCGCCCTCCTCGACACGAGGCAAGAGCTCTTCCTCGGTAGTTCCCGGGTAGGTGGTACTTTCCAGCGAAACCACCTGGCCGGCGCGCAGATAAGGCTTGATGGCGTCGGTGGTGTTGATCACGAAGCTCATGTCCGGCTCGCGATATTTGTTCAGCGGCGTCGGTACACACAGAATGAGCGCATCACATTCGCTGACCTTGCTGAAGTCGCTCGTTGCCAGGAAGCCCGTCGCCCGCGCATTGGCGATATGGCTGCTGGCAATGTGCTCAATGTAGCTTTGGCCCGCATTGAGCTTGGCCACCTTGTCGGTATCGATATCAATACCCAAGACACGGAAACCGATAGCGTTGTAGCGAAGCATCAACGGCAACCCGACGTAACCAAGGCCTACAATCCCGATTACCGCATCCTTACTCTTCAATTTCGCAATACTTGCTTCGACCACACCCATCAACCCAACCACTCCCAACGAAATGAAGAACTCCATATGTAAGACATGTTACCAAGACGTGGCAGCTTGCTCATAGGACAAATCCCCGTCTTTGCAAAAGATGGAAAAATTCCTACACCCTGGTCACACACGAACAGCGCCGCGGCCCGCCCCTCCAGACACCGGTGAGTGGCGGTCGAATCAACGCCCCCGGCGCGACGAACGGTACGAAGGGAATGTCATTTCTTGAGTACTTGCGCGGCTGGACGCAGGTTGCTCGCCGATTACTTTTTCTTACGCGGCCCGGTATTGAACACCGGCACCTTGCGCACCGGCTTGACCGAAGGCTCCACCGGCGCCGCATCGCCGCTGTCCACCCACTTGCCCAGGTTGCGCTTGCCGCCCCCCCCGGAGGCTTTCGGTTTCTTCGGCTTTTTCGGCTTCTTGATCACCTGGCCGCTGGCATCGGTGTCCGGCACGCGGTGCTCAGGCTCGAAGTCTTGTTCCATCTGGCGAGGCAACGTCTGACGGGTCAACATCTCGATAGCTGACAGCAAATTCACTTCATCGGCGCAGACCAGGGAAATCGCCTGTCCTGTAGCGCCCGCCCGGCCGGTGCGGCCGATACGGTGGATGTAGTCCTCGGCCACGATCGGCAGGTCGAAGTTCACCACCAACGGCAAATCCTCGATGTCCAAGCCACGGGCGGCGACATCGGTGGCGACCAGGATCTGCACTTCGCTGGCCTTGAAACGGTCCAGCGCACGCTGGCGGGTGGCCTGGGGTTTGTCACCGTGGATACCGTCGGCGTTGACCCCCAGGCCCTGGAGTTTTTCCACCAGCGCATCGACGCCGTTGCGGGTCTTGGCGAATACCAGCACCTGCTTCCACTTGTGCTTGCGCATCAGGTGCACGAACAATTCCGCCTTGCGCTTCTTGTCCACCGTCACCACCCATTGCTTGACGGTGTTGGCAGCCACGTTGCGCGGGCTCACTTCAATGCTTAGCGGATCGTTGAGCATCTGCCCGGCCAGCAAACGGATCGCATCGGAAAAGGTCGCCGAGAACAGCAGGGTCTGGCGCTTCTTCGGCAGGGCCTTGTAGATATTCGCCAGCTCCTCGGAGAAGCCCAGGTCGAGCATGCGGTCGGCTTCGTCCAGCACCAACGTCTGCAGTTGATTGAACTTCAGCGCATTCTGGCGGAACAGATCGAGCAAGCGACCCGGCGTGGCGACCAGCAGGTCGACGCCCTTGCGCAACTTCATCATCTGCGGGTTGATGCTGACACCGCCGTACACCGCGTAGGTGCTCAGCGGCAGGTTTTGCGCATACTGACGCACGCTTTCATGGACCTGCTCCGCCAACTCACGGGTCGGCACCAGGATCAGCGCCCGCACCGAGTTGGCCGCGACCTTCGGCCCTTCGGTGGTCAGCAACTGCAACAGCGGCACCGCAAAACCGGCGGTCTTGCCAGTACCGGTCTGGGCCGCGGCCATCAGGTCGCGACCGGCGAGCACTGCCGGCATGGCTTGGGCCTGAACCGGAGTCGGGGTCTGGTAGCCGAGCGTCTCGAGGGCGCGCAGCAAGGGTTCGATCAGGCCAAGGGTGGCGAAAGTCATGGAAATACCGTAGGAAAAATCAGCGCAAGATGTGCAATGCGCGGCAGTTTACCCTAAATCAGGAGACGGCCGGCGCAGGCTTGGGTTTGCGCCACTGCGGCAAACCGATCAACACCACCGCACTGATGATCACCAGCATCGCCAAGGCCTCCTCGATGCCGATGGTTTCACCGGCGAATACGATGCCCAGCAGCACCGCCACGGCCGGGTTGACGTAGGCATAGCTGGTGGCCGCCGCCGGACGCACATGCTTGAGCAGGTACATGTAGGCGTTGAAAGCGATGATCGAACCGAAGAAGGTCAGGTACGCCAGCGCGAACCAGCCTTCCAGCGGCGGCATGCTGTCCAGGTGTTCACCGCTGGCCACGCTGCCGATCAACAGCACCACACCGCCCACCAGCATTTCCACGGCGCTGGCCATCGCCCCGGCCGGCAACGGCAGGTGTTTGCTGAGCACCGAGCCGAAGGCCCAGGAGGCCGCCGCGAACACCAGCAACGTCGCCCCCAACGGGCTGGATTGCAGATTGGAACCGAGGTTGAGCATGGCGATGCCGATCAACCCCAGCACAATCCCCGCCCATTCCAGACGGGTATTACGCGCGCCCCAGAAATATCCGCACAGCAAGGTAAACAAAGGCACCGTCGCCACCGCCAACGCCGCGACCCCGGACGCCACACCTGTGTGCTCGGCCACACTGACCGCACCGTTACCGAAACTGAGCAACAGCACGCCAATGATGGCCCCGGCCTTCCATTGCGCCCAGGTCGGCGCCGGCGCCCCGCGCCAGCGCAGGAAGCCGTACATCAGCGAACCGGCCAGCACAAAACGAATCCCGGCCAGCAACAGCGGCGGCCAATGCTCCACACCGATACGAATCACCAGGTAGGTCGAACCCCAGATGACGTACAAGGCAAAGAAGGCAGCGATCAATGGCAGGGGAAAACGGCGAGGGCCAGGCATGTTCAGCTCGAAGTCAGGACAATGAGAGACGCTATTCTAGAAAGGCGACAGGCGGAAATTAAGCTACAAAACCTGTTTATCCAGGCCATACACTTTTCAAAACACGGCGATCAGCGCTATAAAGCGCGCTTTCGAAAGTCGCGCCGACAGGAAGCCAAACCGTGGATAAATACGACCGCATGTTGCTCAGCGCTCTGTTGGAAAACGGTCGTGCGTCCTACGCCGAACTGGCCCGCAAAGTGAACCTGTCAGCCCCCGCCGTGGCCGAACGGGTCAGCAAACTGGAAGCCAGCGGTGTCATCACCGGTTATCAAGCCAAAGTCGACATGGCGAAGATCGGTCTGCCGGTGCAGTGCGTCATCGAACTGCGAATGAACCAGCACGGCAACCAGAAGACCTACGACGAACTGTACAAGATCCCACAACTGACCGAATGCCACCGGGTCACCGGGGACCCGTGCGTGATCATGCAAGCGGCGGTTGGCTCGATGCCCGAGCTGGAAGAGCTGATCAACCGCATTGCCAAGTTCGGTTTCAGCAAGACGTCGATCGTGCTGTCCAGCGCCATTGAAAAGCGCGTGCCGTTGGGGCAGTTGGAAGGCAATGGGAGATGACACTGATCAACTGTGGGAGCGAGCTTGCTCGCGATGGTGGAGTGTCAGTCACAGAGCGGCTGACTGATCCGACACTATCGCGAGCAAGCTCGCTCCCACAGTTGTCCGGCGGTGTGTTTAGAAACCGCGATGGCGCTTGAGATGCTCGTTGATCTTCGCCGCCGGCACTTTCTGCAAACTGCACAGCAAATCATGGGACAACTCCCGCAACCCATGTTTTTGCCGCAGTTGCGAAGCCAGGTGCGCGGTGAGGTTGGCGGCCATTTCGGCGTCGGCCATGGCCCGGTGGGCCTGGCCGGTGTGGGGCAAGCCGGCGAACGCGTTGAGCGTGCCGAGCTTGTGGTTCGGCGCCGCCGGCATCAGGCGCCGGGCCAGCAACAGTGAGCAGGCAAAATTCTGCAAGCGGGTGCGTTTGATACGTCCCAGCTCGAAATCCCAGAACTTCTGGTCGAACGCGGCGTTGTGGGCCAACAGTGGCGTGATGCCGACGAACTCGTTGACCTCGTTCATGACCCTCTCCGCCGAGGGTGCGCTGCGCAGCATGGCGTTGCTGATGCCGGTCAGTTGCTCGATAAACGCAGGGACGCGCACACCGGCATTCATCAGGCTCTGGTAGCGGTCGACGATCCGGCCTTGTTCGAGCATCACCACCGCGATCTCAGTGGCCCGGCAACTGCTGCTCGGAGTGATCCCGGTGGTTTCAAAGTCGATGACTGCGATGCGTTCCAAACCTTTTGAACTCCGTGAAAATCAATTCTTGAGCAGCAACGCGCCTTCGATGGGCACATAGCGACTGGCGGCGCGGATCAGCGAGTTGGCGGTCAACCCCGGCACGCCATAAGCCACGGCTTGCACACCGTGCTTCTGGATGATGCGTTCGAGCAACATGTCGAAATCGCCATCGCCGGAGGCCAGTACCACTTCATCGACATGGTCGGCGGCGTCCATGATGTCCAGCGTGATGCCCACGTCCCAGTCGCCCTTGGCCGAGCCGTCGCTGCGCTGGATGTAGGGCTTGAGCTTCACGACGAAACCCAGGTTGCGCAGGATCTGCTGGAATTGTTGCTGCTTGCTGTCACCGCGATCGATCGCATAGGCGTAGGCCTCGACGATCTGCCCCTGTTTGCTGACATCGGCCCACAGCGCGGCGTAGTTGAAATGGCAACCGTAAGCCTGGCGCACGGTGTAATAGAGGTTCTGGACATCGGCGAACACTGCAATTTTTTTCACCGCGTTTCCTCTTGGATGCACACGTACGCAGCCCACCAGGGCCGAAAAGTCGCCCAGTATGCCAGCCCGAAGGATTGTTCCGCGAATAATCGGCGCGAGGCGCCAGGGCGCCCCGGACGAATGGCAGGTCAGACGAAGGAGTCGTCGTCGCCGAAGAAAGATGAATCGTCACTGTAGTCCGCGTCGCTGAACCCGCCCTGGTCGCTGCCGTAGGCGTCGTTGTCGGCCACGCGCGGGTCATCGCCCCAGCCGTTGCCTGCGGTGTCGTTGACCGGTTGCGCCGGTTCTTCCTTGATGACCTCGACGATCTCCTGCGGTTGCTGACTGCTGTGGAACAGGCTGCTGATGCCTTGGGCCAGCATCACGCCGCCCGCCACGCCCGCGGCGGTTTTCAGGGCGCCGCCGAGGAAGCTGCCCGCTGCCGGGGCCTGTTGCTGCGGTGCGCCATAATTGCCGGGCGGCGCGCCGAAGCCCTGTTGGGCAGGGGCATTGAAGGACGGTTGCGCCGGTTCGCGCCAACCGCCACCGCTGGCGGCCGGCGCGCTCGCCGGGCGCGAATCCCGCGGGCTGCCGCCGAAAATACTCGAGAGGAAACCACCGCCACCGCTGGGTGCCGGCGCTTGCTTGCGCGCTTGTTGCAGTTCAGCCTGCAATTGCTCGACCTGCTGGGCGAGTTGCCTGTTCTGCTCATCGAGGCGCTTGATCGCGGCCTCCTGCACCAGGATCGCCTGGGCCATGAAATAGCCCGCCGCTGGCTGGCTCGCCAGGTGTTCCTTGATCCGCGCCTCGGCCTGGGCGTCGCGCGGGGCTGAATCCTTTTCGGCCTGTTGCAGCCGTGAAAACAGTCCATCGATCAGGGTTTGTTCTTCGCTGTTCATGGCGACCTCATTCGATTGCCGGGTAGAAACCATTCCGATCCCGAAGACCGGTGCCCATCAGTAATGGGGTTCGCCGGAAAGCTTTCAATGGTCTTTACCTGATGTTTACGTTTGCTTGTGCGGGCGCCTGATCGGTTAAAGTGTCGGACCGCTTTTTCAACTGCGATACCGACTCATGAATCCGTTTGACGTGCTGCGCGACTCTTTGTATTTCTTCAAGCGCCATCTGGGCCGGATCGCCCAGTTGTGCCTGCCGCTGGTCATACTCGAGGCATTGCTGCAGCAAGGCGTGGACAGCGCCCTCGACCCCGACGGCTTTCCCGGCTACAGCGTGATCGTCGGGCTGCTGGTGTACCCCTTGTACACCGCCGCGCTGATCCTGTTTCTCGACGCCCGCAGCCGCGGTGAAGCACCACGCACCCGGGACCTGCTCGCAACGGCCCTCACGCTGTGGCCACGCTTTGCCTTGCTGACGGCCCTCAACACGTTGTTGATCCTGGTGGGACTGTCGTTGTACTTCCTGCCGGGCCTGTGGCTGATGGTGACCCTGGCCTTCGGCGAATACCTGTTGGTGCTCAGGGGCCTGCCTCCCCTGGCGGCGATGAAGGAAAGCCTGAACCTGTCCCGCGGCAACTTCTGGCGGATCCTGCTGTGCATTCTCGCGGTGATGGGCCCGCTGTGGCTGCTCAAGGGCGCCAGCGTCTCGGTGTATCCGTCGCCACAGAACCCCGCGGTCAGCTTGCTGATCGAAAGCGTCCACAGCTTCCTGCAACTGTTCACCACCGTGGTGCTGTTTCGCCTGTTCATGCTGATCGAAGCCAAGCCCGAGCGCCGCTGATCGCACTCGGCGATAGCCCTGGGCTTGGGCTTGAGAACCGCTCTCGGTTATGCTCGGGAGCACTTTTGCGTTTCGCCCATAAGCCGAGCCATGACCCGTCTACTGCGCCACACCTTGCTGGGCCTGCTGTTGATCCTCAGCCTGGCCGCCCTGTCGATCTACGGCCTGACCTGGCGGCCAGAGCCCCGGGAAAGCGTGCCGGTCAGTTGCACCGCCAATGCGGCAGCGCTGGCACCCGGCCAAGCCTTGAAGGTGATGACCTGGAACGTCCAGTTCCTCGCCGGCAAGCGCTACGTGTTCTGGCACGACCTGGCCCAGGGCGACGATGAAAGCCCGACCCTGGAAGACATGGCCTTCAGTCTCGACGAAGTGGCCCGGGTCATCCGCGACGAGCAACCGGACATCGTGTTGCTCCAGGAACTGGACAAGGGCGCCAAGGCCAGCGATTACCAGGACCAGCTCAAGCTGTTGCAGGAACGCCTCGCCGACCTCTATCCGTGCGGCACCAGCGCCTTCGACTGGAAAGCCGACTTCATCCCCGACCCGCACATCTTCGGCAGCGTCGGCCGGCAACTGGCGACCCTGAGCCGCTACCGCATCGACCATGCCGAACGGGTGCAACTGCCGGTGGCCGACACCAACGTCATCAGCCGTCAGTTCCAGCCGAAAAATGCCTTGTTGGTGAGCTATCTGTCGCTGAGCGACGGCAGCCAGCTGGCGGTGCTCAACACGCACCTGGAACGGGCCACTGAACCGGACGAAACCCTGCCCAGACAAATCACCGCCGTGACCCAGGCACTGGACAAATTCGAATCCGCAGGCACGCCCTGGCTGATCGGCGGCGACTTCAACCTGCTGCCCCTGGGCCAGTACCGACGCCTGCCGTCCGAGCAACGCACGCCCTATTCCGCCGACAGCCCGCTGCACCTGCTGTGGGACAAATACCCGATGATTCCCACCAACAACGAAGCCAGCGGCATCGACCGCGAGCACTGGCTGACCCATTACCCGAACGACCCCGGCCTCAACGGCCCGGATCGCACCGTCGACTACCTGTTCTACAGCCCGCGAATCAAACGGGTCGAAGCCCAGGTGCGCCAGGATGACACCTTGCGCATCTCCGACCATTTACCGGTGATTGCGCGTTTTTTGTTGCCAGCCATGCCTTGAAAGGAATCTCACCATGACGGTAATCGCCCTGATCAACCCCGAGAATGACCCACACTTGATCGCCGACTGCTTGATCAGCGCGGACGGTCCAGACAAGCGCCAGTCGATGTCCGTGTGGGTTCCTTCGCTGGGGCTGATACCCACTGATTGGCATGACGCTGACGGGCCGTTTCATATCGCGCGCATGGGTCGAAAAACCTACATCCTGCCGAACAACAGCGGCATGCTCGCCTTTGCAGGGGATTGCCGATCGGCTTATGAGTTCTGGGTGGCGCTTGCGAAGTCGATTGATATCAAGCTCTGCTATCAACCCGACGCCATGATCGATGCCAACACGATCGACCAGGTTCTGATGGGCATTGGCCGGACTGCGGGTGCATTCCACATGCTGGGCGTTCTGCTGGATGGAAAAGGTGGCAAGTGCGCCTATACCCACCGTCCCGAAGCCACGATGACCACCCAGAACTTTGGTACCTGCTACCTCGCCGGTTCCGGGACAAACTATCTAGAGAGCCAGATCGAAACGGAAGACGAACGCTTCGCCCCCCTGGATGAATGGCCTTGGACGCATATCTCGCCAACTGAAGAATTGGCCGAGTCCTTGTGTTCAAACATGCTGTATTACGAATCCGACATCAACAACGGGCGCAAACCCAACACCCCCATTCATGACCGGTTCGGCGGATTTTATGAATGGTATGGCATTAAATCTATCGGGATAAAACCCACGCCCCCCAGGATCGACTTGAACATCCTGGTCAAGGACGATGCCCTGTATCTGACCCGGCTGCATTTCTCCGAAAGCACCCACCCAGCGGTAGATGACCCGGACTTCAAAGGGTCGCAAATCATCTTGAAGGTCTTGACGTTCTGCCTGAGAACACAAGCATTTGACCCCCAACGACTTTTCGACAACCTGGCGTTCACCTTCGAACAGGTAGACGGGGTACTCATCGAGCGGTTCTTCAACCACTACGAGAGAGACGCAAGTTCACCACTGTCGGACCCGAGGATTTCAGGCATTGTCCCAGCGGACGTCTTGCAAAAGGACTTTGGAGAAGGCTTGCCGGTCAAGCGAGTTCGCCTGACCGTCTCGGTCAATGGCTATGCCGTGGTCAAGGGCGTGACCGAAAGCGACGAATCCCTCGCGCCGGCCAGAATCCAGTATGCCAACGGCCAGGTATCCGTGGCCTTTTCCGAAAAAATAGGCCTTTTGATTGCAGATATCGTCGCGAGGCATCTGCAGTAGCCATTGTGATACGGGGTGCTAGGCCTTACGCGGCTTGACCCGCGCGGTCGCCTCCGCCACCAGCGGATCGTCCGGCCAGTAATGCTTGGGATAGCGCCCTTTCAAATCCTTCTTCACCTCGGCGTAGGTGCTGCGCCAGAAGTTCGCCAGGTCCTGGGTCACCTGTACCGGCCGGCGTGCCGGTGACAGCAGGTGCAGCTTGACCACCTGACGGCCGCCGGCGATGCGCGGGGTGTCGGCCAGGCCGAAGAGCTCCTGCAGGCGCACCGCCAGGATCGGTGGATGTTCGCTGTAGTCCAGGCGGATCGACGAGCCCGAGGGCACACTCAAATGGTGGGGGGCCTGTTCGTCCAGGCGTTGCGGCAACGGCCAGGGCAACAGGTTGTGGACGATGCTCGACAGGTCCAGGTTGGCGAAATGGCTGAGACGCGAGACTCGCCCCAGATACGGCATCAACCAGTGTTCGAGGGTGTTCAGCAGCGCTGCGTCGCTGACGTCTGGCCATTCGCTCTCGCCCTTGGCCTCCAGGTCAAGGCCACGCAACAACGCCACCCGCGCCTGCCATTGCCGCAGCTCCGGAGTCCAGGGCAGCAATTCCAGGCCCTTGCGCCGCACCAGGTTCACCAGGGCCTGGCTACGGGCTGACTCATCCAGGCCGGTCAACGGTTCGCGGCTGAGCACCAGTTCGCCGACCTTGCGCTGGCGCTCGGCCCGCAGCACGCCTTCGCGTTCATCCCAATCCAGTTGATCCACCACACGGACCTGTTCGGCCAGCACCGAATCGAACAGCGCCGGGTCGAAATCCGTCGCCAGGTAGATCCGCTCTTCCCGCTGGCCCTGGCGGCTGCCCAGGTCGGCGATTACCAGCCACGCCTGTTTCATCAGGCTGTCGGCCTCGGCAAACAGCGCCGCCCGGCCGTTGGCCAGGCGATATTCCGCACCGCCGGGCCGGCGCTGTTGGGCGACGCGGTCGGGGTAGGCCAACGCCAGCAACGCGCCGAGCCAGCGCGGATGGTCGGGATCGGCCACGGCCTCTTCGGCCTTGCTCCGCAGATAGCCGCGATATTGCCGGGCCAATTGCCGCGCCCGCTGCACCCCGCCCTGAGCGCCGCGCGCCGGCCGTTCTTCGCCGGACAGCAAGGCCAGGCGACTGTGCAGGTCGGCGCCGGCACCGCGCAGAATGTCGCGCTCGCCCAGCAGCGCAGCGACGTTGCAGGCCATGTCCGCCAGCCCCAGCGCCTGGCCGCGCAACAGCAGATGCGCGATACGCGGATGGGCCGGCAGTTCGGCCATGGCCTGGCCGTGGCGGGTCAGTTGCTCGCCCTCCAGCGCGCCCAGGCGTTGTAGCAGGTCCTGGGCCTGGGCATACGCGGCGGCGGGCGGGACGTCGAGCCAGACCAATTGCTGCGGCGTCACACCCCAGCGCCCCAGTTGCAGGGCCAACCCGGCCAGGTCCGCCGACAGAATCTCCGCGCTACCGTAAGCGGCCAATTGTTCATGCTGGTCTTCGGACCACAACCGGTAGCACACCCCCGGTTCCAGGCGCCCGGCGCGACCGGCCCGCTGGGTGGCGCTGGCCCGGGAAATGCGCTGGGTGTCGAGCCGGGTCATGCCGCTGCCCGGGTCGAAACGCGGCACCCGGGCCAGTCCGGCGTCGATCACTACCCGTACGCCATTGATGGTCAGGCTGGTTTCGGCAATGTTGGTGGCCAGCACCACCTTGCGCTGGCCGGGTGGCGCGGGGTCGATGGCAGCGCGTTGAGCGGCGAGGTCCAGTTCGCCGTGCAGCGGGCAGAGCAAGACGTTGCCGTCTTCGCCCAAGGCCTCGGCCAGTTGCTGATGGACCCGGCGGATCTCCGCCTGCCCGGGCAAGAACACCAGGACACTGCCGGCTTCATCGTGCAGCGCTTCGAGCACGGTCTGCACCAGCCGTGGCTCGATGAACTCGCCGGGCTGGAACGGCCGCCCCCAGCGTACCGTCACCGGGAACATGCGGCCTTCGCTGCGCAGGATCGGCGCGTTGTCCAACAGCCCGGCCAGGCGTTCGCCTTCCAGGGTCGCGGACATCAGCAGGATCTTCAGCGGCTGCTCTTCGCGAAACAACTCCCGACCGTTGAGGCTCAAGGCCAAGGCCAGGTCGGCATCGAGGCTGCGTTCGTGGAACTCATCGAAAATCAGCAGCCCCACCCCTTCCAGCGCCGGATCGTCCTGCAAGCGGCGGGTGAGGACGCCTTCGGTGACCACTTCAATGCGGGTCCTGGGCCCGACCTTGCTGTCGAGACGAATCCGGTAGCCGACGGTTTCACCGACCTTTTCCCCCAGTTCGCTGGCCAGCCGCTCGGCCGCCGCCCGTGCCGCCAGGCGCCGGGGTTCGAGCATCAGGAGGGTCTGTCCGGCCAGCCAGGGCTCGTTCAGCAAGGCCAGGGGAACACGGGTGGTTTTACCGGCACCGGGCGGTGCTTCGAGCACGGCTTCGTGGCGTGATGCCAAGGCTTGACGCAGAGCGGGTAAAACTTCATCGATCGGCAAAGAAATCATGCTGGCTCCAAAACAGAGGGCCGAGTATAACGGCGAACTGTTTAGCGTGGTCTGGACTCCAACCAGCAACGCCTCTACTACCTGTTCAGGAGATTGCTATGCGTATTCCCTTTCGCGTGATCGGTGGCGTGCTGGTCGCCTCCCTGCTGACTCAAATCAGCGCCTGTGGCTCGATCTTCTACCCGGACCGTCGCGGCCAGATCGACGGCAAGATCGACCCGGCCATCGCCGCCCTCGATGCCGTCGGCCTGCTGTTCTACATCATCCCCGGCCTGATCGCCTTCGCGGTGGACTTTGCCACCGGCGCCATCTATTTCGAACCGGGCCGCAGCGTCCAGATCGAGCCAGAGAAACTCAAGCCGGCCATCAACCCAGACGGCACGGTCAATAACCAAAAACTGCAGGCGATCCTGGAGCGCGAACTGGGCCGCAGCTTCCCGCTGGACGATCCTCGACTGATCCAGCACAAAGGCAGCGCGCAGCAACTGGCCACCCTCGGCCTCAAACCGGCCGCATGACCGGCGCCACTGAAGGAACGACCGCGCCATGACCACCAGCACCGAACACGCTCGCCTGCTGCGCCTGGCCACCCGCGCCTCGGTGGCCGTGGCCCTCACACTGGTGATCGCCAAGGCCCTGGCCTGGTGGCTCAGCGGTTCGGTGAGCATGCTCGCCGGCCTGACCGACTCGGCCCTGGACGGCGTCACCTCGCTGCTCAACCTGCTGGCGGTGCATTACGCCCTGCGCCCCGCCGACGATGACCATCGCTACGGTCATGGCAAGGCCGAATCCCTGGCCGGCATGGCCCAGGCACTGTTCATCGGTGGCAGTGCCACATTGATTGCCTTGCAGGCCTTCGAACGCCTGAAGAACCCGGTGCCGGTGGAGGCGCCCTGGCTCAGCGTCGGTGTGATTGTGTTTTCCCTGGGGCTGACCCTGGCGCTGCTGGCGTTGCAGCATCGGGTCATCCGCGCCACCGGCTCCAACGCCGTGCGCGCCGATTCGCTGCACTATCGCTCCGACCTGCTGCTCAACGGCAGCATCCTGGTCGCGCTGGTACTGGCCGGGTTCGGTTGGTATCAACTCGACGCCTGGTTCGGCCTGGGGATCGCTGCGTACATCCTGTGGAGCGCCATCCAGATCGCCCGGGAAAGCTTCGCGGTGCTGATGGATGAAGAACTGCCGCCGGACGTCAGCCAACGCATGCTGGAGCTGGCCTGCGCGGTGCCCGGCGTGCTGGGCGCCCATGACCTGCGTACGCGGGTCTCGGGCAACCACTGGTTCGTGCAACTGCACCTGGAGTTGCCGGGGGACCTGACCCTGTCAGTGGCCCACGGCATCAGCGACCAGGCCGCCGATGCCATCCACCGCGCTTATCCGAAGGCCGAAGTGCTGGTGCATGCCGATCCGTCGGACGTGGTGAAGCGCGCCAGCGCGTGATGCCGAACACAGAACGTGGCGAGGGGATTTATCCCCGTTGGGCTGCGAAGCAGCCCTGAAACCTCACCACTCGGTTTGCCAGATCGAGTCGGTTGCTTTTGGGACTGCTGCGCAGTCCAGCGGGGATAAATCCCCTCGCCACAGAAAAAAGGTGTCCGACTGATTCGGTTGTGGCGACTCAGTACGTCACCTGATACCCACGACTGCTCAAGCAACTGCCCTGGGCCTGGCGATAGGTCTGCACCACTTCCGGTGCCGGCGGGTAGGTGTAGTTGCGCGGATCGAAGCCGCTCTGCTGCACCGCCCAGCGATAGCAGTCGTAGCCATCCTGATTGACCTGCTCGGGCGACTGGCCGTTGGCCGGATAGGCCACCACATCGAAACTGTTGCCTTGGGGTTGCGGCTGCGGGTTGGCGACCGGCGCATCGACCACAACATAATCCTGGGTATTGGCTTCGTAGATGTAATAGGCGCCGGCCGCGAGGAAGAACAGCGAACTGCCGATCCACACTTCCCGGGCGTAATCGGGCAGGTAACGGGTGCGGATGCCCCGCGGTGGCGCCACCACGACGTAACGCGGTCCTTGCGGGCGATACCAGTAGCCGCCGGAATAGAAATAGTCCTGGCCGCGATAAGGCACGCGGTAGTTGCGATCCGGGAAACGGTCGATCACATAACCCGGACGGTATTGCGGCCCAGGGCCCCAACCGTTGCCATGCCCATCCGGCCGACCGGGCCAATGCTGGCCGGGACGACCGTCATGGTCTGGTCGCGGACCTGGACCTGCATTCGGATAGCCATCGTTGCGCCGAGGGATATCGCGGTAATACCCCGGTTGCGGGTCGCGGGTCTGGGTCACGCTGTCGGGCCGGCCCTGGATGGGCAAGTTGTTGCCGGGCGACGGCTGCGGCGGACGACCGTGAGCGTTAGGGTCCTGCGGTGGACGATCGTAGCGTTGTCCGCCCGGGTTCTGCGGCGTGACCTCGAACTGACGACTGTTGTCGCCCCGAATGATTTCGTTGCTCTGCGGCCGCGGCTGGCCCGAGTAACCCTGGCCGTTGCCGCCGCGCCCGTCCTGGCCGCGACCGCCGTCCGGGCCGCCACGGTTTTGCTGATCGTCGGCCACTCCTTGCGCACTGACACTTGCCCACAACAGACCAACACCTGCCAAACGCCAGATGCGCGACTTCATGAAATTCCTCACAACGGTTCAGGGCCTGATGATAAGACTGGGAAAGCCCAGGCCGGTTCTGCGACAGATTATCAGCCACGGGGTTTATTTCGCAGGCATTTGCCGCTCTGCCCCCAAGATTTAAGATACCCACCGACTTCGTCGGCGACAGGGACTGTTCTATTCGCCGAAAACACCAACCGGCGTGCGCCACAGCGAGTTATTCAAGGGAGTGAAGGTATGTCGGTTTCATCCGGACGAGAACGAGCATCGGTCATACAGGCCTTCGCGTTGGAGATCAGGTTTGTTGCTTTAGCGCTGCTACTCACTGCCTTGTGGGGTTGCGGGCATGCGCCGTTGGTACACGAGGACGACAAACGGCTGAGCCGGTTGTTGTGTGAAGTGGGGGAACAACGGGTGACCCTGAGCCCACGTTTCTCCTACGACTTGCCAGGACCCTTGCGGCGCACGCCGTGCGGCACGATCAAAAGCGGTTTCAACTATGACAAGGTCCGCGACATTCAGTCGGCGAGTGCTGCCGGCGGCTTTCGCTCCGATGACCTCGTCGTGCTGGCCTCATCGCGCTGGATAACCGTCGAAAGCCTGCTGGATGGCAAGAACGAAGGAACGCTCTATTCTCCCGAGCAGTTCCTGCAATACAAACTCGCCCTGATGGACCTCACCCCAAGCAAGGCACGTCCCGAAGGAATCGATTGGGTCACCCGGCAAGGCATGCAATGCCTGCGTTTCTACGACATATGGCACAGCCCAACGGGGGAATGGGAAGAGGACGTCACCTACTGGTGCTGGGAAAACCAGAGCGGCCTGAAACAACCATTCTCGGTCAGTGCCGGCCAACGCTTACCCGAAGGCACCAAGGGCTACGACCTGGATCAAGCCTTTATCCTGCCCTTCTTCCAGAGCCTGAAAATCAATCGCCTGTCCGATACGGCCCTGGCCGAGGCCGACGCAAAAATCAAAGCGGCCTGCGCCCACGTCAAGTCCCGCTATGACCAGCAGCTGAACTGGGGCGATGACTACCCAGACAAACGCCTGACCCGCCAACGCCTGCGCTCCTGCGGTTACGACGCGCCCTAGCCAAAGCAGAGTCTGCGCCCAATAAAAAGGGGAGACCCGTCGGCCTCCCCTTGAGAATTTCGTCCGTGCTCGACGCTTATGACGTCGGCTCACCTCACGCCGTCTTCTGGACGGTGTGCAGCTCGGGGGTCTGCCAGTACCGGTGGGTACTGCGACCGCAGCCGGCCTGATTGGGCGGGCCGCACTGGACTGTTTGTCCGAGCAGTGATCTTGGTGGTAAGCATAAGCCTGGGGTGCCGACAGATGATTGCGAAGATTGCGGAAATAAACATCACTTGCGCAATTTTTAACCCCGGATAGATAATCCTCCGCAATTATCAAGATAAAGGCCCGACCGATGAGCAAACTCGACCGTTACGACCTGAGCATTCTTGCGGAATTGCAGCGCGATGCGCGCATCTCCAACCAGGAACTGGCCGAACGCATCGGCCTGTCGCCCTCCCCCTGCTCGCGGCGGGTCAAGCAGTTGGAGGATGACGGCTACATCACCCGCCAGGTCGCCCTGCTCGACCGCAAGCTACTGGGCCTGAGCCTGACGGCTTATGTGCTGATCGGCATGGACCGCCACACACCCGAGCGTTTCGAGAACTTCGAGGCCGCCATCCGCAACCTGCCGCAGGTGCTGGAATGCAGCCTGGTCACTGGCATGGACGCGGACTATCAGCTCAAGGTCGTGGTGCCGGACATGGACCATTATCAGAAACTGCTGTTGGGGCACCTGACCCGGATCGATGGCGTCACCAGCGTGCGCTCCAGCTTTGTGCTCAACCAGGTGCTCAACAGCACCGAGTTGCCGTTGACTCACCTGCGCAGCTGAATATCGCCATGAACCCTGTGGAAGCAAAGCTTGCTCGCGATGGCGGTGGATCAGCCAAATCATTGTCAGCCGTAATGCCGCCATCGCGAGCAAGCTCGGCTCCCACAGGGTCCGGGGCAGTCACGCCACCGAGAAGGCGATGAATAGCTGCGACACACCGCCGCAGGCCAATCCCCCGCCCGCCGCCCATGCCTTATACTCGCCGCGCCTTTTCAATCCCGCCCACGCCGGAGTGTCCTGATGGATCCTGCTGTTTTCGAAGAGTGGATGATGACCGGCCTGGTCAGCATCCTGATCATTTTCATGGGCTTCATCGTCTGGGACCTGGCGAAGAAATCCAAGGCCGGGCGTTTTGGCTCGTTCATCCTGTTTTTCGTGCTGGGGCTTGGCGTGGCAGCATTCGTGATCAAGAGCGTGGTGATCGGCCTGATCGAGTCTGGGGCGTTATAAGCGCGCCGGCACTTCCTTCCACTGGCCCTGATCGAGCCCTTCGATCGTCCAGTCGCCGATCCTGACCCGCACCAGGCGCAGTGTCGGCAAGCCTACCGCAGCGGTCATGCGCCGTACCTGGCGGTTGCGCCCTTCGCGAATCACCAGTTCCAACCAACTCGTGGGCACACTTTTACGAAAGCGCACCGGCGGGTTGCGCGGCCACAAGTGCGGTTCGTCCAATGGGCGCGCCTCGGCCGGCAACGTCATGCCGTCGTTCAGTTCCACACCCTCGCGCAAACGCTGCAACTGTTCGGCACTCGGCTCTCCCTCTACTTGCACCCAATAGGTCTTGGCCAGCTTGTGCTTGGGGTCGGCGATACGCGCCTGCAATTGCCCATCGTTGGTCAGCAACAGCAAACCTTCGCTGTCGCGATCCAGCCGCCCGGCCGGGTAGATGCCCGGTACGTCGATAAAATCCTTGAGCGTCGCCCGCCCCTCGCCGTCGCTGAATTGCGTCAGTACGTCGAAGGGTTTGTTGAACAGGATCAGCTTGGGCTCGGTCGGGGGAGCCTTGGCCACACGACGCGGCGCAACGGCGGGAAGCTTCGCGCCAGGGCGGCGGGAAGCAGGGCGTGGAGGACGGGGCATGGCGAATACAACATCTAACGGTCGGGGCCAACCATGCTAGTGGCCCGACCGTTAAATGACCACCCTCCGATCAGCGGAACGGCGGCTCGTCGAAACTGCGCAGTTTGCGCGAATGCAACGAGTTGAGTTCGGTGCGCAACAGGTCCAGCGCCTCGATGCCGATCTTCAGGTGCTGGTTGACCGCTCGCTCATAGAACGCGTTGGCCGAGCCCGGCAGCTTGATCTCGCTGTGCAGCGGTTTGTCCGAGACACACAGCAACGTGCCATAGGGCACCCGCAGACGATAACCCTGGGCGGCGATGGTGCCGCTTTCCATGTCCACCGCCACGGCGCGAGACAGGTTGATCAGCGGACGCTCCTGGGCCCAGCGCAGTTCCCAGTTGCGATCGTCGTACGTGAGCACGGTGCCGGTGCGCAGGCGCTTTTTCAGCTCATCGCCCTTCTCGCCGGTGATGTTCGCCGCCGCCTGCTGAAGCGCCATCTGCACTTCGGCCAGGGCTGGAATCGGAATGTTCGGCGGCACTACCCGGTCGAGAATGCCATCGCGACGCATGTAGGCGTGGGCCAACACGTAGTCACCGATGGTCTGGGACTGCCGCAGCCCGCCGCAGTGGCCGATCATCAGCCAGCAATGCGGGCGCAGCACGGCCAGGTGGTCGGTGATGTTCTTGGCGTTGGACGGGCCGACACCGATGTTCACCAGCGTCACGCCATGGCCGTCGTTGGTCTGCAGGTGATAAGCCGGCATCTGGTAACGGTGCCAGACCACGCCGGCAGCGATGGCCGACGCTTCGCCATGGTCCATGTTCTTGTCGATGATCACGTTGCCCGGCAGGACCATGCGCACAAAGCGCGGGTCGCTGCGCAACTGCTCCAGGCCATGGACGATGAACTGGTCGACATAGCGGTGGTAGTTGGTCAGCAGGATCCACGGCTGCACATGGCGCCAGTCGCTGCCGGTGTAGTGCACCAGCCGGCGCAGGGAAAAGTCCACCCGCGCGGCATCGAACAGCGCCAGGGGCAGCGGGTCGGTGTTTTCCCAGTCGTAGAGGCCGTCGGCGATGCCATCGGTGGCGGCCGACAGGTCGGTGCTGGGGAATACCCGCGCCAGTACGGCGGCGGTCACGCCGGAACCGGCCAGTTCGTCGCCCTGCTCCACCACGTACGGGTACGGGATGTTCTGCTCGCTGACGCCCACCTCCACGGTGACGGTAAAGTCGTGCATCAGCGGGACCAGTTGTTCCAGCAGGTATTTACGGAACGCGGCGGGATGGGTGACGGTGACGCTGTAGGTGCCCGGCAACTGGACCTTGGCATAGGCCCGCGTGGTTTGCGGGACTTCACCGTGGCAGTGATAGGTCAGGCGCAAGGCGGGGTAGCGAAACAATGCACGCTGTTCGGCATCCGGCTCGATGCGGTCCTTGAGATAACGCATCAGCGCCTGGTTCAGCGCGGTGGTCGCACGCTCGTGCAGGGCCGCCAGACGATCCACGGCTTGTTCGGCGGTTTGAACGACAATAAACGCTTCGGTCACGATCAGCTTCCTGTGTTCTGACTTGCAGGCCTTCATCTTGCCTGCATCGCCGCCCGACGGGAACAGTGGCGTATTGGCGCGCTCGATCATTCACCCACAATTGATCTTCAGTGGCCCCAGAACTTTCATTTCACCGCAGCCCTTGTGGGAGCGAGCTTGCTCGCGATAGCGGTGCGTCAGTCACCATAGAGGCTGGATGTACCGACGCCATCGCGAGCAAGCTCGCTCCCACCAGGTT
>NZ_FNOA01000030.1:0-62328 GCF_900106885.1 Pseudomonas sp. NFACC14 | reverse complement strand
CAGCAACAGCCCCCTGTGGGAGCGAGCTCGCTCGCGATGGCATTGCATCAGCAACATCACAGTTGCCTGATACACCGCTATCGCGAGCAAGCTCGTTCCCACAGGGTTTCTTGGGTGTCAGGCGGACGCCGCGCCAACCCCCACGGTCGTGCGCAACCGCCCCTCCAACCTGCGCTTGAGCCCACGGGATTCGATCAGCAGCTTCGAACCTTTGCTGGCATTCGCCCGGCCCCATTCTTCCAGCAACTCCAGGCACGAGTGGTCGATGTAGCTCAGGTTATTGAGCGGCACATGCACGGTCGCGCCGGTCGGTATGGTGCCCAGTACCTGGGTCAATGCCGGCACCTTGAGGAAGGTGGCGGCCCCGACCAGTCGCAGTTCCATCTCGCCTTCCTGGGGCAGGTCGATCAGGCTGATTTTCAGGCGCGAGGCTTTCCAGGCCAGTTTCGCCAGGGTCAGGCCGAAGCCGATCAGCACACCGGTCAGCAGGTCGGTGAAGATGATCGCCAACGCCGTCGCGGCGTAAACGAACATCGGCATCCGGCCATAACGGCCCAGGCTGCGAAACGCCTTGAGGTCCACCAGTTTGAAACCGGTGTACACCAGCACGCCTGCCAGGCTCGCCACCGGAATGCTTTGCAGCACGCTGGACAGGAACAATACGAACAGCAGCAACCACAGGCCGTGGAAAATCGTCGACATCCGTGTGGTGGCCCCGGCCTGGACGTTGGCCGAGCTGCGCACGATCACCCCGGTCATCGGCAAGGCGCCGAGCAGGCCGCAGAGCATGTTGCCGACACCTTGTGCCGACAGCTCCCGGTCGAAGTCCGCACGGTCACCGCTGTGCATGCGATCGACGGCAGCCGCTGACAGTAGGGTTTCGGCGCTGGCGATGAAAGCCACCGCGAACGCGGCGATCAGCAGCGTCGGGTCGGCCAGGTTCAGCAGGTCCGTCGGGCGCAGCCAATCAATGGCTTCGGCCATGTTCTCCGGCACTTCCACACGCTTGACCTGCAAGGCCAGCAGCAGGCTGGCGACGGTCGCCAGGCCGACGCCCAGCAAGGCGCCAGGAATGAAGCGCAGGCGGTGGGGACGAAACTTTTCCCACAGCCACATCACTGCAATCGTCGACAGAC
Organism: Pseudomonas sp. NFACC14; assembly: GCF_900106885.1. Classification (NCBI taxonomy): domain Bacteria; kingdom Pseudomonadati; phylum Pseudomonadota; class Gammaproteobacteria; order Pseudomonadales; family Pseudomonadaceae; genus Pseudomonas; species Pseudomonas sp. NFACC14. The sequence goes on along the minus strand of NZ_FNOA01000030.1, from coordinate 61,192 downwards.
CGAGCAGGCCCGCCTGCCAGCCGAAGGACGGCAAGGCCTGGGCCACCGCCGCCGGGAATGCCGCCAGGTTATCCAGCCCGGAGGGCTTGGGCGCGGCGTCGAGCATCACATGGACCTGGGACAGTATGATCAGCACGCCGATACCCGCGAGCATGCCGTACACCACGGCAGGCGCGGTGACCCGGAACCAGCAGCCCAGGCGGAAACGCCCGGCCAACAATTGCAGCAGACCGGCCAGCAGCAGGATCGGCCCGAGCATCGCCACGCCATGCTGGCGCACCAATTCGAAGACCAACACCGCCAAGCCGGCGGCCGGGCCACTGACTTGCAGCTTCGAGCCGGCCAGGAAACCCACCACCAGACCACCGACGATCCCGGTAATCAAACCTTTGGCCGGCGGTAGGCCAGAGGCGATGGCGATGCCCATGCACAAAGGCAGGGCCACCAGAAACACAACCACCGAAGCCAGCAGCTCCCGTGGCAGTACAGCTTTTAATTGAGCAGCACGCATGGCAACTCTCCCGAAGTTTTCTTCAGGCATGGCGAAGCCCTACCGCGCAAATGGCGGCAAGGCTTGAACCACACAAGTTTAAGAGTGGTTAGAAGCGCGCTTTGGGCGTCGCCACCGGTATCGGATGGCTGCCATCGAGCGGCAGGAAACGTCCCTGGTCCGCATCAAAGGCTTTGATCTCGCTGGTCTCGATGTTGTACACCCAGCCATGGATGAACAACTGACCGCTGGCCATGCGCGACGCTACCGAGGGATGCGTTCGCAAATGCTGCAGCTGCGCGATCACGTTTTCTTCGGTGAGGACGGGCATGGTCTGTTTTTCGTCGCCGCACGGACAGTTGTCATGGACCATGGTCTTGGCCACTTCGGCGTGGCGCAGCCAGGCCTTGACCGTGGGCATTTTTTCCAGGGTGTCGGGGTTGAGCACGGCACGCATGGCGCCGCAGTCGGAATGGCCACAGACAATGATGTGTTGCACACCGAGGGCCAGCACGGCGTATTCGATGGCGGTGGAGACGCCGCCGTTCATCTGCCCGTAAGGCGGCACGACGTTGCCGACGTTACGGGTCACGAACAGGTCGCCGGGGGAACTATGGGTGATCAACTCGGGCACGATGCGCGAATCGGCGCAGGTGATGAACATCGCCCGGGGGGCTTGGGCGGTGGCGAGTTTCTTGAAGAGTTCTTCCTGTTGCGGAAAGATCTCGTGATGGAAATGCAAAAAGCCGTCAACAATATGCTGCAGCGCTGCATCGGCGGTTTCCGCCTCGGGTTGGGCTGAAGCCGACGCAGCCAACGGCTGTTTATCCTTGTCACTCATGATTCATCCTCTTTTGACGGTATGACGCCAGTGGCTGGTTAAAATACGTCCAGGTCGGGTGTTCGACCTGTCAGTCACTCGCTGAACAAGGTAGCGGCCGAAACTTAACTCAAACTGAAATCGAAGGCTCTAGGACAATGATTCCAGGGGTGGCGAAACGCTGGCGCAGATCATGTCCGGAGCCGTTCCAGGTTCAACTTTAATCAAATCAACGACATCTGTCGGCCCGGCGGACAGAAGGCATCGCAGTCAAGATTGTAGCCGTCGCGGCGGTCCAGTCCCAGGCGCTTGAGTGCCTTGGCGAATCGCTGGGCCAGCAGGTCGGCGAACGGGCCTTCGCCGCGCATCCGCGCACCGAAGCGGCTGTCATACAGTTCGCCACCGCGGCTCTGGCGCACCAGGCTCAGTACGTGGGCAGCGCGTTGCGGGTAATGCGCCTGCAACCACTGCTCGAACAGCGGCGCGACTTCCAGCGGCAGGCGCAGCATGACGTAGGCGGCATTCTGCGCGCCGGCGGCGTGGGCTTCGGCCAGCAGGCTCTCGATCTCGCTGTCGTTGATCATCGGGATCATCGGTGCGCACAGCACCCCCACGGCGATCCCCGCCTCGCGCATGACCTTGATCGCCCGCAGCCGCGCCTTGGGCGCCGCCGCGCGGGGTTCGAGAATGCGCTTGAGTTCATCGTCCAGGGTGGTGAGGCTGATCATCACGTGCACCAGGCGTTGTTGCGCCAGCTCGGTCAGCAGGTCCAGGTCGCGCAGGATCAGCGAACCCTTGGTGACGATGGTCACCGGATGCCGATAACGCAGCAGCACCTCGAGAATCCGGCGGGTTATCCGCTGTTCGCGTTCGATAGGCTGATAGGGATCGGTGTTGGACCCCAGCGCGATCGGTGCGCATTGATAGCCGCGCCGGGACAATTGCGCTTCCAGCACATCGGCGGCATTGGTCTTGGCGATCAGCTTCGTTTCGAAATCCAGCCCCGGCGACAGGTCCCAATAGGCATGGCTGGGGCGTGCATAGCAGTAGATGCAGCCGTGTTCGCAGCCTCGGTACGGGTTGATCGAGCGGTCGAACGGGATATCGGACGAGGTGTTGCGGGTAATGATGGTCTTCGCCGTTTCGATGCGCACTTCGGTGCCCTGGGTCTGCGGGACTTCCTGATACCAGCCGTCATCTTCGGCCACCGAGCGACGCGGGGCGAAACGGTTGTGCGGGTTGGTCGCGGTGCCGCGGCCGCGGGGTGGAAGGGGGGCTGGCATGGGAATACTCCGAAAGCTGTATGTGCATACAGTATTCGCTGTATTCGATTAAGGCCAGTGCCATTCAGCAGCCCAAATACCGGATCGGCGTTCACAACGCTTTGACGTTCTGCTCACAGGCTTTTAACCGCAGCGAGCCGAGACTGAGCCTCTCGCATTTCTTCATTTTCGGTCGTCCGTGCATGCTCAAGTTCTGCTCCCGTTCGTTGCTCTGCCTGGCCTTGCTCACCGGGCTGGCCGAAGCGCCTGCCCAAGCCGCCGATTCCCCTGGGACGAGGCCCGCTGAATGGGCTCAGCCGGTGGAAAAGGACTACAACCTCTACCAGATGTCCCCTACGCTCTACCGCAGCTCCCTGCCGGACGGCGGGGCGGTGCCCTTGCTGACGAAGCTCAGGATCGGCACGGTCATCACCTTCCTGCCGGAGTCGGACAAGCGCTGGCTGTCCACCCCCGGCATCGATCAGGTGCAGTTGCCCTATCGCACCAATCACGTCGATGACAGCGACATACTCAGGGCCTTGCGCGCCGTCCAGGCGGCCGAAGCCAAGGGGCCGGTGCTGATGCACTGCAAGCACGGCTCGGACCGCACCGGGCTGGTGGCCGCCATGTACCGGGTGGTGGTCCAGGGCTGGAGCAAAGAAGATGCCCTGAACGAAATGACCGAAGGTGGCTTCGGTGACAGTCATCACTTCAAGGACGGAGTGCGCTACATGATGCAGGCCGACATCGACAAACTCCGCACGGCGCTGGCGAACGGCGATTGCAGCACCAGCGTCTTTGCCCTTTGCTCCTTGGAAAGCTGGGTCAATTCAACGGCGCCGGCGCAGCACCTCGACCCCCAGGTGGCGCTACCGCAGCATTGATCGGCGGCGTGCCGGTAAAGGCGGCGATGGATTCGGACAACGGTCGCAAGTCGCCCGGGGCAAAAACGGTTTCGCGCAGTGCCCGGCCTGTTGCCGGGTTGAACAGCCCGTCACGCTGGAATCGCTGGAACACTTTGGCGGCCAGTATCTTCGACCAGGCATAGGCGTAGATCCGCGCGCCATAGCCGGTCACCAGGTAATCCAGGCCATTGGGCCAGCGCTCGTTCGCGGACACCGGCAAATGCCCCACCTGAGCACTGGCTTGATCGAACACCTGCTGGACGGTCCGCCCATCGCCGTGGGTGCGGTGCAGCTCCATATCGAATAACGCGTTGCGCAACAGGACGGCGGTTTCCCAACTGGCCTGGGTGCTGGCAAAGGCCAACACTTGGCCGGCGACCTTGTCAGGCATCGTCGCCCCGGTTTGATAGTGCCTGGAGACCCGCACCAGGCATTGCCTGGAAAAGCACCATTGCTCGAACAACACCCCGGCAAACTCGGCGGTGTCGCGGGACAGGCCAGAGATGCCCGACAGGTCACGGTATTCGGCACGGGTCAGGACATGCTGCAGGCAATGACCGAACTCGTGGAAAAGAATGCGCAGTTGCAGATGATCGAGCAGGACCGGGTCCGTCCCCACGCCGCGCGGTAGCCAGGCATGCAGCGTCGCAATGGGGTGTCGCGGGCGGCCCTCGGCGGTGATGCGGCGGCTGCGCAGGGTGGTGGTATTGGGGTAACCGTCTCGGCTTGCATCCGAAAACGGATCGAAATAGAGGTAGCCAATGACCGCTCCCCATTCGCTGACTTCGAAAAGGCGCACCTCCGGGTGCCAGGTCGCCACGTCGTGTCGCTCGGCGAAGCTCACCCCGAACAGCTCCGTCGCCATCTGCAATAGTTGTGCGAAGGTGGATTCCAAGGGGAACCAGACGCTCAGCGCTTCCTTGGAAAGGCCCGCTGCCTGCTGGCGAAGTTGATTCGCCAGGTAGGGGTAGTCCCACGGCTGGAGTTCGCTGAAACCCTGTTGCGTGGCAAAGGCCTTGAGCTGGCGCACGTCCCGTTCGAAAGCGCCGTGCTGTCGTTTGAGTTGGGCCCGCAGGAACGCCAGGACTTCTTCGGTGGACACGGCTTGCTCGGGCTCGATCGCCATTTGAGCGAAATCCGCATAGCCCAGGGCGGTGGCGTAGCGATGACGGTCTTCCAGCAACTGCCTGAGGATGTCGCTGTTGTCGAAATGGCCCGCCTGGGGGCCCTGATCCGAGGCACGGGTGCTGTAGGCCTCGTACATCTGCTGGCGTAGGGCGCGGTTGTCGGCGTATTGAGTGACGATGCCAAACGATTCCTCGCTGAGCGTCAACAACCATCCCAGGCGCCCGGCGCCGCGTGCCCGCTGGGCCATTTTCTGTTTGAAGCGCGATGGCAGGCCGCTCAGCGGGGCTTCATCGTCAAATGCTTTGCTCCAGGCCTGATTGGCCATGTGCAGGTTTTCCAGGAATAACCCCTGGAGCTCGTCGATGCGCAACTTCAACAGATTCAGGTCGGCCGACAGGTGCTCTGGCGACCTGTTCCGGTGGAACTGGCCGAGGATTTTCTTCAGGACCCGTTTGCGAGCCGGGGAGAAATGCTTGGCGATCTGGCTGTCTGCCAAGCGCTGGTAAAGCGTGAACAGTGTGGGGTGTTGTTTCAGTTCTACCTGAAAGTCATGCAGCCGTTCAGTGCATTCCAGGGACGCCTGCGCCCAGGCCGCCCCTGGCCTGGTCGTGGTCAGGAGATGCAGCAGGTAGCCGAAACTCTCCAGGCGCCCATGGATTTCGTCCATGGCCAGCACCAGGTCATCCCAGGTGGGAAAGGGTGTCTGAGTCTTGATGATGTCGGCCACTTGAGCGCGACTTTCCACCAGGATCCGGTCCAGGGCCGGGGAGAAATGCCGGGCCTGGATGTGGGCAAACGGGGGCAGGTCATAGGCCTGCAACAGCGGATTGTCAGCGTCGAGCATGGGAACCTTCCTGTCAGTCTGTACTGGCTGGACAGTCTGTAAAGGAAGGGCCCGGGGGCGGCGGTAAATATGTATCGCTTCCGGGCCGGGCGGCCCGGAAGGTGATGCCGCAGATGTCAGTCGGTCTTTTTCTTCAACTTGGGGTTGGGGAAAAACTGCACCGCCTGGACCTTGGCATCCGGCACCTTGGGCGCCGGGGTGTTCACACGGGTGCCCAATTCCTTGGGCACCGACAGGCCTTGCTCGTTGAGGGTGTCGGAATAGCCGCAGGCCACGCATTCGCGGTGCGGCACGCCGTCTTCGTTCCACATCATCAACTTGTCCGGCTCACTGCACGCCGGGCAGACCGCCCCGGCGATGAAGCGTCGTTTGGTAATCACAGGCCCCTCGCTCATGCTGCCGCGTCCTCGGTCAGGCCGCTATGGCGCAAGAGTGCGTCAATCGATGGCTCACGGCCACGGAAGTCGACGAACAGCACCATCGGTTCCTGGGAGCCACCACGGGCCAGGATCGCCTCGCGAAAGGCTCGTCCGGTGTCGGCGTTGAGCACGCCGTCCTCTTCGAACTTGGAGAACGCATCGGCCGACAGCACTTCCGCCCACTTGTAGCTGTAGTAGCCCGCCGCATAACCGCCGGCGAAGATGTGGGCGAAGCTGTTGGGGAAGCGGTTGTAGGCCGGCGGACGCATGACCGACACCTCGTCGCGTACGCCTTCGAGCACTTGCAGCACGCTGCGGCCATCGCCATGGGTGGCATGCAGCTCGAAGTCGAACAGCGAGAACTCCAACTGACGGACCATCATCAGGCCGGACTGGAAGTTTTTCGCCGCGAGCATTTTTTCCAGCAGGTCCTGGGGCAGCGGTTCGCCGGTTTCGTAATGGCCGGAAATCAGCGCCAGGCCTTCGGGTTCCCAGCACCAGTTCTCCATGAACTGGCTCGGCAGCTCCACCGCATCCCAGGCCACGCCGTTGATGCCGGACACGCCAGCGTGTTCGACGCGGGTCAGCAGGTGATGCAGGCCATGGCCGAACTCGTGGAACAGGGTGGTGACTTCATCGTGGGTCAGCAGCGCCGGCTTGCCGCTATCGGCCGGGGTGAAGTTGCACACCAGGTTGGCCACCGGGCTTTGCAGGACGCCTTCGAAGGTGCGACGACGGTCGCGGGCGCCGTCCATCCAGGCGCCGCCACGCTTGTTGGCGCGGGCATAGAGGTCGAAGAAGAAGCGGCCGACATGCTGGCCGTTTTCCTTGATTTCGAACAGGCGCACGTCCGGGTGCCAGCTGTCGAAGCCTTTCAGTTCGGCGATCTCGATGCCGTAGAGACGCTGGACGATGGCGAACAGGCCGCTCAGGACCTTGTCGATCGGGAAGTAGGCGCGCAGGGCTTCCTGGGCCACGCTGTACCGCTGCTGGCGCAGTTTTTCACCGTAGAAACCGCTGTCCCAGCTTTGCAGGTCGGGGCAGCCCTGTTCGGCGGCATAGGCCTTGAGCTGTTCCAGGTCCTGGGCCGCGAACGGCTTGCTGCGCTTGGCCAGGTCACGCAGGAAACTGAGGACCTGGTCGCTGGATTCGGCCATCTTGGTCGCCAGGCTCAACTCGGCGAAGTTGGCGAAACCGAGCAATTGGGCCAGTTCCTGGCGCAGGTCGAGGATCTGTTCCATCACCGGGCCGTTGTCGTTCTGGCCGGCATTCGGGCCTTGGTCCGAGGCGCGGGTGCAGTAGGCGGCGTAGACCTCTTCGCGCAGGGCGCGGTCTTCGGCGTAGGTCATCACCGCGTAATAGCTGGGGAATTCCAGGTTGATCAGCCAGCCGTCCAGCTCCTTGGCCTGGGCAGCGGCGGCCATTTGCGCCTTGGCCGAGTCGGTCAGGCCGGCGAGGGCGGCTTCGTCGGTGACGTGCTTGGTCCAGGCCTGGGTCGCGTCCAGCAGTTGATTGGAGAAGCGGCTGCCCAGCTCGGACAGTTTGCTCTGCACCTCGGCGTAGCGCTTCTGCTGCTCGGGCGGCAGGTCGATGCCCGACAGGCGGAAATCACGCAGGGAATGTTCCAGAATGGTTTTCTGCGCCACGTCGAAACCGGCGGCTTCCGGGCTGTTCGCCAGGGCTTCGAAGGCCTGGAACAGTTCGCGGTTCTGGCCCAGTTCGGTGGAGTAGGCACTCAGCGCCGGCAGGCAGGCCTCGTAGGCTTCGCGCAGTTCCGGGCTGTTGCGCACGGCGTTCAAATGACTGACGGGGCTCCAGGCGGCGCCCAGGCGATCATTGAGCTCGTCCATCGCCAAAACCAGGCCGGCCCAGGTAGGCTGCTGGACTTGGGTCTTGAGGATTTCGGCAATGGCCGCACGGTTATCAGCCAGGATCTGCTCGATGGCCGGTTGCACGTGTTCGGCACGGATCGCCGAGAATGGCGGCAGGTCATAGGGCTGCAAAAGAGGGTTGTTCACGCTCACGGTCGACACCTTGGCTGGAAGAAACATCGGCCCATCTTAATTACAATCGGCGCTCACCGCAGCTAGCAGCGCCTATCACCGGACAAGAGAGAGCCTATCGTGACCCTTCGCACGTACCAGAACCACAGCCCGCGGCTAGCCCGTGGCGCTTTTGTCGACAGCACCGCGGTGGTGATCGGCGACGTCGAAATCGGCGAAGACAGCTCCGTCTGGCCGCTGACGGTCATTCGCGGCGACATGCACCGCATCCGTATCGGTGCGCGTACCAGTGTCCAGGATGGTTGTGTGTTGCACATCACCCACGCCGGGCCCTTCAACCCGGATGGCTTCCCGTTGCTGGTCGGCGACGACGTGACCATCGCCCACAAGGTCATGCTCCATGGTTGCTCGGTGGGCAGCCGTGTGCTGATCGGCATGGGCAGCATCGTGATGGATGGCGCGGTGGTCGAAGACGACGTGATCATCGGTGCCGGCAGCCTGGTACCGCCGGGCAAGCGCCTGGAAAGCGGCTTTTTGTACGTGGGCAGCCCGGTGAAACAGGTCCGGCCGCTGACAGACAAGGAGCGCGCGTTTTTCACCTACAGCGCGGCGAACTACGTGAAGCTCAAGGACCTGCATCTGGCCGAAGGCTACGACCAGGCCTGAATCGTCCCGCCATTGCCCAGGAAATTTCATGCATTACCAAACCGTACTCTTCGACCTCGACGGCACCCTCACCGACCCGCGCGAGGGCATCACCCGTTCGATCCAGTTCGCCCTGAGCAAATTGGGCATCGACGAGCCCGACCTCACCCGCCTCGAGCACTTCATCGGCCCGCCGCTGTTGCAGGCCTTCATGCAGTTCTATGACTTCGACGAAGCGAAGGCCTGGGAGGCGGTGAATTTCTATCGTGAGCGCTTCAAGGTCACCGGCCTTTATGAGAACCGTGTCTTCGACGGTGTGATGCCGCTGCTGGAAACCTTGGGCGGCCAAGGGCGCCAGTTGTACATCGCCACGTCCAAACCCTGGCTCTTCGCCCGGGAAATCGCCCGCCACTTCGACTTCGCCCGGCATTTCAAGGTGATCTACGGCAGCGAACTGGACGGCACCCGTACCAACAAGGTCGAGCTGATCGCCCACCTGCTGGCCGAAGAAGGCCTCGATCCGGCCAGCACCCTGATGATCGGCGACCGCAAACACGACCTGATCGGCGCCCACAGCAATGGCCTGGATGCGGCAGCGGTCGGGTATGGGTTTGGCAGCCACGCAGAACTGAGCACCGAGCGCCCGGCGTATCACTTCCAGACGGTGGAGGCGTTGCATCAGGCGTTTTTGCGGCGCTGACTGGGTCGTCATCGCGAGCAAGCTCGCTCCCACAGGGGGTGGGGCTGCTCGCAACATTTGTGGACAGTGGCAATCCTCAGTGGGAGCGAGCTTGCTCGCGATGGCGGCAGCCCACACACCCCCCGGCCTCAAGGTGTAGCGGTGATTCAGGCCCTGAACTGGCTGGGCGCCACGCCGCTCCAGCGCACGAAGGCATGGCGGAAGCTGGCGGTTTCGCTGAAGCCCAGTCGTTCGGCGATTCGATAGATCGGCAATTGGTCCTCGCAGAGCATCTGCTTGGCCCGCTCGAAGCGCAGTTCGTCCAGCAGCTCCTGGTAGCTGCAGCCCAGGTCCTTGAGGTGGCGGCGCAAGGTGCGCGCCGAGCAGTTCATCTGTTCGGCCAGGCCCTCCAGGCCGGGGGCGGCGTCCAGTTGGGTGTCGAGCAACTGGCGGATCCGTCCCAGCCAGGCTTGGCGTCCGGTGAATTCGGTGTTCTGCCGGCGACAGCGTTCGGCCATGGCGTGATGGGTGATGGGGTCGGCCAGGGGCAAGGGTTGGTCGAGCCAGTGACGGTCGAAGGCGAAAGCGTTATCGGTGCTGTCGAAGCGCACCGGGCAGTCGAAGAGTGCGGTGTAGCGCGCCTGGTAGTCGGGCGCCGGGTGTTCGAAGCGCGCGGCGTGCAACGGCAATGCATGGCCGAGGAGGTCGTTGCAGATCACCTTTAGCGAAACCATGCAGAACTCGGCGTTGAACACCGCCAGGGCCGGGCTCTCCCGATAATCGTTGGCGCTGAACCAGATGTGCTCGCCATCGTCGTCCAGATTCAGCTCGAAGAGTGTTCCCAACAGCGCCGGATAGCGCAGTGCCAGGCGCAAAGCGTCACCTAAGGTGGCACTGGTGAGCAGGGCATAGCCGAGCATGCCGTAGGATGAAACATGCATGCGCAGGCCCAATTCCAGGCCGATGTCGCGCTTGAGGGCCACGGCGTTGGCGCAGACCTGCATTTCCTGGTTGGTGGTGATGCGCGTATCGGCCCGGCTCAGGTCCGCCGCGCTGATGCCGCTGCCGGCCAACAAGGCATCGCTGGGCAAGCCTTCGCTTTTGAAGGTGCTCAGTACCAGCGAGACGGCGTTGAGGGTGGTGAGGTGGGAATGAAGCATGTCCGTTTCCAGCCTGGGGAAGCTGGAAACGGAGCAAGTTATATGCCGGATGAAAATCGGAAGCTCGACACAACACCCAATGTGGGAGCGAGCTTGCTCGCGATGGCGGTGTGTCAGTCGCCGCTGAAGTTGACTGTCAGCCCGCTATCGCGAGCAAGCTCGCTCCCACATGGTTTGCCAGGTGTCAGATAAGCTCGCCGCATAGGTCCAGCTCTATCAGCCGCCGAACTTCTTCCACCGGCAGGCCGGCGCCAATCAACGCCTGTAACTTGCCGAGCGCGGCCTCGCGGGTCATGCCGCCGCCGGACAGCACGCCGACACCGCGCAAGCGGCTACCGGCTTCATACACGTCCAGCTCGACGCCACCTTCGTGGCATTGGGTCACCGCCACGACCACCACGCCGCTGTCCCGCGCCCGCTCGAGGCTGGCGAGGAAGGCCGGGTTGTCGCTCGGCCCGGTGCCGCTGCCGTAGCATTCCAGCACCAGGCCCTGGATACCGCTGCCCAGCAGGCCATCGAGGATCTGCGCACTGATGCCGGGAAACAGCGGCAGCGCCGCGATGTTCGCCAGTCGCTTGGGCTGGTTGTAGTTCAACTGCGCTGGCAGGGTCGGCGCCGGGGTGCCGCCGCCCTGGCGTTCCAGGCGCTTGAACGGGTGGCGACCGAAGCTGCGCACCTTCGCGCAACGGGTCGGTGCCAGCAGCTCACCGTGGAAGTACAAGTGCACGCCCGGCGCCAGGCCCTGGCCGAGGGCGACCAGGGCGCCGCTGAGGTTTTCCCAGGCGTCGCTGTCGGTCACGCCGGCGGGCAGCATCGAGCCGGTGAAGCAGACCCGCGCATGCAGGCCCAGCAGTTGGAAGCTCATCGCCGCCGCGCTGTAGGCCAGGGTGTCGGTGCCGTGCAAAATCAGTACGCTGTCGCAGCCCTGCACGTCCACGGCATCGACCACCGCTTCGCGCAGTTGCTGCCAATAGGCCGGGGTCATGTTGGCGCTGTCGATCAATGGCGACATCTCCCGGAAGCGCCATTGCGGCACGACGAGTTCGGGTTGGCTGTGCAGGTAATCGCGCATCCGCGCTTCGAAACCGGATGCCGGGGCCAGGCCGTGGGCGCTGGCCTGCATGCCGATGGTGCCGCCGGTGTAGAGCACCATGACGTGCTGGGCGGCAGGGTAGGTCGAGGAATTCATGGTTGTTCTCCGAGGACGAAAACGGCAGCTTTACTTCGCTGCCGCAACATAGGGCCGAGCATGACGCCGACCCTACGCTGTGTCACGCCGGGCGCAGGGGATGCGCCCGGTTTTTTACAATCGGCCTGCCGATCAGCGTTGCGCTGCGGCCACGCCAGCAGTCGCGGCGTCAGGCTTGGCAACCGGTGCCGACGGGGTGGCTGGCCACGCCTTGCGGTCCAGGTCCAGGTCCGGGAACTTGCTGGAGTCGAACACCGGAACCTTGATGCCGGCCGAACGCTGGTCATCGTAGTCACGCAGGATGCGCATGCCGACCTTGAACAGCAGGAACAGCGCGATCAGGTTCACGAACGCCAGCAGGGTCATGGTGATGTCGGCGAACGCGAACACGGTGCCGAGGTTTTCGATGGCGCCCCAGAAAATCAGGACCAGGACCAGCGCGCGGTAGCCCATCAGGACCTTGCGATTGTCACCGATCATGAAGCGCAGGTTGTTCTCGCCCAGGTAGTAGTTGTAGAGGATCGAGGTGAACACGAACAACGACAGGGCCACGGAGATGAATATCCGGCCCCAGTCACCCACGACGGCTGCCAGGGAGTTCTGGGTCAAGGCAATGCCGTCGCCTTCGAAACCCGGGGTGTAGAAGCCCGACAGCAGGATCAGCAGCGCGGTGCAGGTGCAGATCACGAAGGTGTCCAGGAATACGCTGAATGCCTGGACCACGCCCTGGGCGACCGGGTGCTCGACCGACGCGACGGCGGCGACGTTAGGCGCACTGCCCAGGCCGGCTTCGTTGGCGAACACGCCACGCTTGACGCCCATGACGATGGCGCTGCCGATCAGGCCGCCGAACGCCTGGTCCAGACCGAAGGCGCTCTTGACGATGGTCGCCAGCATGCCCGGTACATGTTCGAACTGCAGCACGATCACGTAGAGGGTCACGGCGATATACGCCAAGGTCTTGACCGGTACCAGCAGGTCGGCAACCTTGGCGATGCGCTTGATGCCGCCGATGAATACCAGGCCCAGCAGCACCGCCAGGCCGAGGCCGGTGTAGGTGGTGTCAAAGCCGAAAGCGTTGTTCAGGGAGTGGGTCACGGCGTGGGCTTGCAGGCCGTTGAAGGCGAAGCCGAAGGTGACCAGCAGCAGGAATGCCATGATCATGCCCAACCAGCGTTTCTGCAGGCCGTGCTGGATGTAATAGGACGGGCCGCCACGGTACTGGCCTTCGGAGTCGCAGCGCTTGTAGAGCTGGCCGAGTGAGCACTCGAAGAAGCTGCTGGACATACCGACCAGGGCGGTTACCCACATCCAGAACACCGCACCAGGGCCGCCGAGGGTCACGGCGATGCCGACACCGGCGATGTTGCCCGCGCCGACACGGCCGGCCAGGCTGAGCATCAGGGCCTGGAAGGAACTGAGCTGGTCAGTGCTGCTTTTCAGGCTTTCACGGAACACCGTGAACATGTGGAAGAAGTGACGGAACTGGACGAAACGCGAGCGGATCGTGAAGTAGCCACCGAGCCCGACAATGAGCACGATCAGCACTTTCCCTGATAGGAAGTCGTTGATGACTTCGAGCATGAGTATTCCTCGCTGTTTTTTGTTTAAGCAAATGCTGGCCCTTTGGAAATATCGCGTTACACCGGTCGGCGCGCGGCCCGACAGATGAGGCGAAGTTTCGTCCCGGTCCATTTTCGCGGGTTTGTTATTAGTTCGGTTTTCGCATGTTTAAGGGTCTCGTTGCGGACGACCGCTCATGCGAAGAGGGGCGGCACTATACCTATCAGTGCGGTGCCCGTCTGCACAGTTGTGGTGCGTCCGACGAAACGGACCCTTTGGAACACCTGGCCTTACGGTCAGGTTCTTGTGGGGGCGAGCCTGCTCGCGTTGGCTGGCGACACGGTTTACAACGGGCAGCGTGTCGTCGTTTATCGCGAGCAGGTTCCTTCCCACAGGTTCGGTCATCCCTGGCTGCTATCAATTAAAAAAAGGGCTTGGGGAAGATCCCCAAGCCCTCAAAAGGTGAGAGGTGTCTAGTCCCTCGACCTGGTGAGCGGTGGCCGTGTCGATCACGCTTTGAGCGGGACCAGGCGCGGAGCAATCATGTTTTCCGGGCGCAGGATGTCGTCGAGCATGGCGTCGTCGAGCAAGCCTTCTTCGCGCACCAGTTCCAGCACGCCGCGGCCACTTTCCAGGGCAACACGGGCGATGCGGGTGGCGTTTTCATAGCCGATGTACGGGTTCAGGGCGGTGACCAGGCCGATCGAGTGCTCGACCAGTTCGCGGCAGCGCGCTTCGTTGGCGGTGATGCCGACGATGCAGTGCTCGCGCAGCATGTCCATGGCCCGTTGCAGCAGGCGGATCGAGTCGAAGATCTTGAAGGCGATCAGCGGCTCCATCACGTTCAGTTGCAGTTGGCCGCCTTCGGCCGCGATGGTCAGGGCCAGGTCGTTGCCGATGATTTGGAATGCCACCTGGTTGACCGCTTCCGGGATCACCGGGTTGACCTTGCCGGGCATGATCGAGCTGCCTGGCTGGCGGGCCGGCAGGTTGATTTCGTTGATGCCGGTGCGTGGGCCGCTGGACAGCAGGCGCAGGTCGTTGCAGATCTTCGACAGCTTGACCGCGGTGCGCTTGAGCATGCCGGAGAACAGCACGAAGGCGCCCATGTCGGAGGTGGCTTCGATCAGGTCGGCGGCCGGCACCAGCGGCTGGCCGCTGATGGTCGCCAGGCGCTGCACGGCCAGGGCCTGGTAGCGCGGGTCGGCGTTGATGCCGGTGCCGATGGCGGTGCCGCCCAGGTTCACTTCGGTGAGCAGTTCAGGCGCCAGGGTTTTCAAGCGTGCCAGGTCTTCGCTCAGGGTGGTGGCGAAGGCGCGGAATTCCTGGCCGAGGGTCATCGGCACGGCATCCTGCAGCTGGGTGCGGCCCATTTTCAGGACGTGGCTGAATTCTTCGCCCTTGGCCGCGAACGCCTGGATCAGGCTGTCGAGGCTGGCCAGCAACGCGTCGTGACCCAGCAGCAGACCCAGGCGGATCGCGGTCGGGTAGGCGTCGTTGGTGGACTGCGCCATGTTCACGTCGTTGTTGGGGTGCAGGTACTGGTACTCGCCTTTCTGGTGGCCCATGGCCTCCAGCGCGATGTTGGCGATGACTTCGTTGGCATTCATGTTGGTCGACGTGCCGGCGCCGCCCTGGATCATGTCCACCACGAATTCTTCGTGGAAGTCGCCGCGGATCAATCGTGCACAGGCTTCGCTGATGGCGGCGTGCTTGGCTTCGCTGAGCTGCCCCAGTTCGCGGTTGGCGTCAGCGGCGGCCTGTTTGACCATTGCCAGACCGACCACCAGCTTGGGGTAATGCGAGATCGGGACGCCGGAGAGACGGAAGTTGTTTACCGCTCGTAGGGTCTGGATGCCGTAATACGCTTGCGCTGGTACTTCGAGTACGCCAAGCAGGTCTTTTTCTGTGCGGAATGATGCAGCGGAGGACATGACGGAAATCATCTCGATAAGGACCCGGTCTGAGCCGGAACGCTGTGGATCCTAGGCTCTGGGAAAAAATACGGCCAATGCTGTTAAACACTGGCCTATGCATATTCGGCATAATGTCGGTGTGACGCCGACGGTGCGGCGAACGTGTGACCTGTTTTGGTGCGTGTAGGGGAGGACGTGATGAATCTTGAAAGCAAGTGGCTCGAGGACTTCAGTGCCCTGGCCGCGACCCGCAGTTTCTCCCAGGCGGCCGAGCGGCGTTTCGTGACGCAACCGGCATTCAGCCGGCGAATTCGCAGCCTTGAGGCTGCGCTGGGGCTGACCCTGGTCAACCGTTCCCGTACGCCCGTCGAGCTGACGGCGGCGGGGCAGTTGTTCTTGGTGACGGCGCGCACGGTGGTGGAGCAATTGGGCGAAGTGCTGCGCCATTTGCATCACCTGGAAGGCGGGCAGGGCGAAGTCATCCAGGTGGCCGCCGCCCACTCCCTGGCGCTGGGCTTCTTCCCACGCTGGATCGCGCAACTGCGCAACGAAGGGATGAACATCGCCACTCGGCTGGTGGCGACCAATGTCGGCGACGCCGTCCACGCCCTGCGTGAAGGTGGCTGCGATTTGATGCTGGCCTTCTACGATCCGGATTCGGCCATGCAGATGGACCCGGAGATCTTCCCGTCGCTGCACCTGGGCCAGACCGAAATGCTCCCGGTATGCGCCGCCGATGCCAATGGCAACCCGCTGTTCGATCTTGAGGGCGAGTCCAGCGTGCCGCTGCTGGCCTACAGCGCCGGGGCGTTCCTGGGGCGTTCGGTCAACCAGTTGTTGCGCCAGCGGGCGCTGCGGTTCACCACGATCTACGAGACGGCCATGGCCGACAGCCTGAAAAGCATGGCCCTGGAAGGCCTGGGCATCGCCTGGGTGCCGCACCTGAGCGTACGCGCCGAACTGGCCCGGGGCGAACTGGTGATCTGCGGTGGCACACAATGGCACGTGCCCCTGGAGATCCGCCTGTACCGCTGCGCCCTGGTGCGCAAGGCCAATGTGCGGTTGCTGTGGCGCAAGCTCGAGGGCGGTGCGGCGCAGAGCGCCATCGGCTCCTGAAAACAACGCGGCCCCCCTTGTGGGAGCGAGCTCGCTCGCGATGACGACCTGACATTCACCGTGCATAGACTGACCTGCCGCTATCGCGAGCAAGCCCGCTCCCACAGGGGATTTATGCTGTCCCCTCGCTGACCTTCGAGTCAATAAAACCGCCACTTCACCCCAAATGACAGATGGTCGGCGAAAGTGCGTTTAACGCACCATTTTCGGTATACTGCCCGGCCTTCGGTCGGTTCGCCCGGCCATAATTCGTACAACAAGCCACGCCGGTTTCCTGCGTGGCTTGTTGTTTTTTGACGCGCCTGCGGGCGCCCAGAGAGAAG
The DNA here is from genome assembly GCF_900106885.1 of Pseudomonas sp. NFACC14. Taxonomy (NCBI): domain Bacteria; kingdom Pseudomonadati; phylum Pseudomonadota; class Gammaproteobacteria; order Pseudomonadales; family Pseudomonadaceae; genus Pseudomonas; species Pseudomonas sp. NFACC14. Next base: position 44,730 of record NZ_FNOA01000030.1, on the reverse strand, counting down.
AGGCACGACGATGAGTGCACTGGTTGGCGTGATCATGGGCTCCAAGTCCGATTGGTCCACCCTTAGCCACACCGCCGATATGCTGGAAAAGCTCGGCATCCCTTACGAGGTAAAAGTGGTCTCCGCCCACCGTACCCCGGACCTGCTGTTCCAGTACGCCGAAGAGGCCGAGGCACGTGGCATCGAGGTGATCATCGCCGGTGCCGGTGGCGCGGCTCACTTGCCGGGCATGTGCGCGGCCAAGACCCACCTGCCGGTGCTGGGCGTGCCGGTCCAGTCGTCGATGCTCTCGGGCGTCGACTCGTTGCTGTCGATCGTGCAGATGCCGGCCGGTATCCCGGTCGCGACCCTGGCCATCGGCAAGGCCGGCGCGATCAACGCGGCCCTGCTGTCGGCGAGCATCCTGGGCGCCAAGCATCCACAGTTTCATACCGTGCTGAAAAAATTCCGCGCTGAGCAGACAGACAGCGTCCTGGACAATCCAGACCCACGCATTGCCTGAGGTTGTTGACGAATGAAGATCGGTGTAATCGGTGGCGGCCAGTTGGGCCGCATGTTGGCCCTGGCAGGTACGCCGCTGGGGATGAACTTCGCTTTCCTGGACCCGGCGCCGGACGCCTGTGCCGCGGCGCTGGGTGAACACCTGCGGGCCGACTACGGCGACCAGGATCACCTGCGCCAATTGGCCGATGAAGTCGATCTGGTGACCTTCGAATTCGAAAGCGTCCCGGCCGAAACCGTGGCCTTCCTGTCCCAGTTCGTTCCGGTCTACCCGAGCGCCGAAGCCCTGCGGATCGCCCGTGACCGCTGGTTCGAAAAGAACATGTTCAAGGACCTGGGCATCCCCACGCCGGCCTTCGCCGACATTCAGTCCCAGGCCGACCTGGACGCCGCTGTCGCCGCCATCGGCCTGCCCGCCGTGCTCAAGACCCGTACCCTGGGTTACGACGGCAAGGGCCAGAAAGTCCTGCGCAAGCCTGAAGACGTGGTCGGTACGTTTGCCGAGCTTGGCAGCGTGGCCTGCCTGCTGGAAGGTTTCGTGCCGTTCACCGGGGAAGTCTCGCTGATCGCCGTGCGCGCCCGCGATGGTGAAATCCGCTTCTATCCGCTGGTGCACAACACCCACAAGGACGGCATCCTCAAGCTGTCCGTCGCCAGCACCGATCATCCGTTGCAGGCCCTGGCCGAGGACTACTCCAGCCGGGTGCTCAAGCAACTGGACTATGTCGGCGTGATGGCGTTCGAGTTCTTCGAAGTGGACGGCGGCCTCAAGGCCAACGAAATCGCACCACGGGTACACAACTCCGGGCACTGGACCACCGAAGGCGCCGAGTGCAGCCAGTTCGAAAACCACCTGCGGGCGGTGGCCGGGCTGCCACTGGGGTCGACCGCCAAGGTCGGTGAAAGCGCGATGCTCAATTTCATCGGCAAGGTTCCGGACAGCGACAAGGTCCTGGCGATTGCCGACTGCCATTTGCACCACTATGGCAAGGCGTTCAAGGTCGGGCGCAAGGTCGGTCACGCCAACCTGCGCTGCGCTGACCGGGCCACACTGGCCCAGCAGATCATCAAGGTCGAGGCGCTGATCGCCGAACAATAATCTGGAACGGCGGTGGAACCATTCGTCGGCTAATCTTTCTCATGGCTAAGTGCCAAGGCCTGACCGGGCTTTGGCTTAGCGACTCAATGAGAGGGGAAATGCCATGGGAATCATCGGAACCATCTTTATCGGCTTGATCGTTGGCCTGCTGGCGCGCTTCCTGAAACCGGGCGATGACAGCATGGGCTGGATCATGACCATCCTGCTCGGTATCGGCGGTTCGTTGGCGGCCACTTACGGCGGCCAGGCCCTGGGCATCTACCAGGCCGGCCAAGGCGCAGGTTTCATCGGTGCCCTGGTGGGCGCGATCGTGTTGCTGGTGATCTACGGCCTGATCAAAAGAAACTGATCCAAATGCAGCAAGGCCCTCTCCGCGTGGCGAGCAGAGGGGGCTAGAATGCTCGGCGTTTCACTTTCCATTCATTGCCGAGCCCTTTCATGCGCCGTCTAGTATTGACCCTTCTTCTGCTGGGCAGTGGCCTGGCCCATGCTGCCGAGCTGCCGGAAACCGACTGGCTCGAACTGATGCCCAAGTCGGACCAGAAAGCCCTCGAGGCCATGCCCGAGATCGACCACAACTCCCCGGAAGCCAACGGCACCTTCACTGAAAAAGGCGGCCTGAAGCAAAGCAAGGGCTTGCCGGCGGTGATGTATTCGACCAAGACCGTCGCGGCGATGAACGACAAGCACATCCGCATCGGCGGGTACCCGGTGCCGCTGGAAACCGACGCCAAAGGCCGCAGCACGCTGTTTTTCCTGGTGCCCTACCCAGGCGCCTGCATCCACGTCCCGCCACCGCCGCCTAACCAACTGGTGCTGGTGCGCTATCCCAAGGGCCTGAAGCTGGACGACATCTACACGCCGCTCTGGGTGACGGGCACGCTGAAGATCGAAAAGGTCGACAACGACCTGGCGAGCGCGGCGTATGCGCTGGACGCGGACAAGGTGAGGGTGGTGCAGGAGGCGGATTTGTAGGTGCCAGTAAATTTGGCGTAGATCCACTGTGGGAGCGAGCCTGCTCGCGATAGCGGACTGACAGTCAACATCTGCATTGACTGATAGACCGCTATCGCGAGCAGGCTCGCTCCCACAAGGGGATTTTTGGTGGGGTTTAGAGCGGCTTGCTGCAGATGCTCACGCCAAGGGTATGGCTGGCCTTGGGCAACAACGTCACCACGTCGTCCATCACATTCGCCGTCTCGATGCACAACATGCGCTGCCAGCCATCGTCGGCCATGTCGCTGAAGGCCTTGGCGCGTTCGGTCCAGGGGTTCCAGATCACCGCCGAGCGCGAACCGCTGCTGGTCAGTTCGATCCGTCGTTCCCAGTGCGGGTCAATGATGCTCAGCGTCGGCGGGGTATCGAGGTAGATGCGGTCGGTCTCGCTGGCAAATGTCAGGTCGCCGGCCTGGGTGTGGGTATTCCAGTCGTCCAGGGTCTCGATGTAGCTCAAGCCATCCACCCCTTCGACCCGCACGTTGCGCACGTCGCTCACGGCGAAGTAGCTGTGCAGCGCCTGGCTGAGGCTGACGGTTTTGCTGCCACGGTTATGGCTGGTGAGGCGGATGTGCAGTTGCTCGTCCATCACGATGGTCAGCGTCAGGTCTACCTGATGAGGCCAGCCCGAGAGGCCGTTTTCAGGGTAGGGCAGCACGAATTCCACCTTGAGGCTCTCGCGTTCGGTTTCGATGCCCTTCAATTCCCAATCCATCGCCCGCACCAGACCGTGGGCCGTGGCCGGGTCGTTGCTCACGCGCATGGCCTGTACGCTGTCGGGGTTGCGCGTCAGGTTGCCGAACCACGGCCAGCACACCGGCACGCCCGCGCGGATGCTCTTGCCGGCCTTGAACGTGGCCTGGTCGTTGAGCCAGATCAGTGGCGGCTGGCCGTCCACTTGATAACTGAGGATGTGCGCGCCTTGCTGGGCCACCAGCAGCTCGGCCTGACCGTGACGGATGCGCCAGGCGTTCAGTTCATCCAGTTTGACCGCTTCGACGTTGGGCGTAGGCATGTTGCAAATCTCGCTCGGGAACAGGGACTGCAATGGACCGCAAAACGGCCGCCGTGTTTAACGGGCGCGCGGCGGAACCGAGCGGGTACGACCGCTGCCGTCGATGGCGACAAAGACAAAGACCGCCTCGGTCACCTTGCGCCATTCACTGGACAGCGGGTCGTCGCTCCAGACTTCGACCATCATCTGGATCGAGCTGCGGCCGATTTCCAGCGCCTGGGTATAAAAGGAAAGCTGCGCACCCACCGCCACCGGCACCAGGAACGCCATGCGATCGATCGCCACGGTGGCCACGCGTCCGCCGGCCACCTTGCTGGCCATGGCGGTGCCGGCCAGGTCCATCTGGGACACCAGCCAGCCACCGAAAATATCGCCGAAGCCGTTGGTCTCGCGAGGGAGTGCGGTGATTTGCAGGGCCAGGTCGCCTTGCGGGATTGGATCTTCTTGTTCGAGCTCTATCATGCCGGGGGGCCTCTGACCCGTAACGCTGTCTGGTACTTCAGGTGAATAGCCGTCTTTGAAAAAAACGATTCAGCCCGAACATACTGCGTTCGTCACGTTTTTCGTAAAGGCGTGCCAAAGGGAAACTCTGCGAAACCGGCTGGTTCTGGTACTACGCCACCAACGACGTTTTCGCACAGCAACCCCTTACAGAGTACTGCAAGGTTGCGAGTATATCGGGCGATAGACGTCGAGACGACCACTCGGTTCTGATTTCGACTATCAAATACGCGCCTCTATGTGCTTTTTCGAACAATTTGCTATCGTGCCGGACCTGCCCAGGCCCCAACCCGTATTGCCAGGGTTGCAGAATCGACTATAAGAGAAGCCCTTGCCATGACCACTGCGCCTTCGAGCACGGCGACGCCCGCACAACCAGCACGTCCACTGACCCGCAACGATTACAAGACCCTGTCGCTCTCAGCTTTGGGCGGTGCGCTGGAGTTCTACGATTTCATCATCTTCGTGTTCTTTGCCACCGTGGTCGGCAAATTGTTCTTCCCTGCCGAAATGCCTGAGTGGCTGCGCCTGATGCAGACCTTCGGCATTTTTGCCGCCGGTTACCTGGCCCGGCCGCTGGGCGGGATCATCATGGCCCACTTCGGCGACCTGCTGGGGCGCAAGAAAATGTTCACCCTGAGCATTTTCATGATGGCTGTGCCGACCCTGATCATGGGCCTGTTGCCCACCTATGCGCAGATCGGCATGTGGGCGCCCATCCTGCTGTTGCTGATGCGAGTGATCCAGGGCGCGGCCATCGGCGGGGAAGTGCCGGGGGCCTGGGTATTCGTTTCCGAACACGTTCCGGCGCGCCACATCGGCTATGCCTGCGGCACCCTGACCTGCGGCCTGACGGCGGGGATTCTGTTGGGTTCGCTGGTCGCCACGGCCATCAACAGCCTTTATACGCCGGTGGAAGTGGCGGATTACGCCTGGCGGATCCCGTTCCTGCTGGGCGGTGTGTTCGGTCTGTTTTCGGTGTACCTGCGCCGCTGGCTCCACGAAACCCCGGTGTTCGCCGAGCTGCAACTGCGCAAGGCCCTGGCCGAGGAAATACCGCTGCGGGCCGTGCTGCGCGATCATCGCGGCGCCATCGCGATTTCGATGCTGCTGACCTGGCTGCTGTCGGCCGGCATCATTGTGATCATCCTGATGACCCCGACGGTGTTGCAGACCGTTTACCACTTCAGCCCGACCACCGCGTTGCAGGCCAACAGCCTGGCGATCGTGTTCCTGAGCTTTGGTTGCATCGGCTCCGGCGTGCTGGCCGACCGCTTCGGCGCCGGGCGGGTATTTGTCTTTGGTAGCGGGTTGCTGCTGATCACCTCTTGGACCTTTTATCACAGCCTGTTCGACCATCCCGACTGGCTATTCCCGCTCTATGCGCTGAGCGGCCTGCTGGTGGGCACCATCGGCGCGGTGCCTTACGTCATGGTCAAGGCGTTCCCGGCCGTGGTGCGCTTCAGCGGCCTGTCGTTCTCCTACAACCTGGCCTACGCGATCTTCGGCGGGTTGACGCCGATGATCGTGACCTTGCTGTTGAAAGAGAGCCCGATGGGACCGGCGTATTACGTGGCGATCATTTGCGGGATAGGGATTGTGGTGGGCGGTTATCTCTGGAAGAAGGGGCGCTAGGTCCGAATCTTTCGCTGACTGCACGGGCTTCATCGCGAGCAAGCTCGCTCCCACAGAGTGCTGCGTTCAGCGCAAATCCCCTGTGGGAGCGAGCTTGCTCGCGATTGGGGCGGCATGAATCATCCTGTAAAACTCAATGCTGGCCTTTCATCCAATTGTCATATTTCAGCCATAGAGTGTTCACACGGCTTACCAATACTTGGCCGACTTAACACACCTATCTGCTAGGAGTAAGGCATGAAACTGAAGCGTTTGATGGCGGCAATGACTTTTGTCGCTGCTGGCGTCGCGACTGCCAATGCGGTTGCCGCTGTTGACCCTGCGATCCCGAGCTACACCAAGACCACTGGTGTGTCGGGTAACCTCTCCAGCGTCGGCTCCGATACCCTGGCCAACCTGATGACCTTGTGGGCCGAGAACTACAAGAAAGAATACCCGAACGTAAACATCCAGATTCAGGCCGCCGGTTCCTCCACCGCGCCGCCCGCGCTCACCGAAGGCACCGCCAACCTGGGCCCGATGAGCCGCAAGATGAAGGACAACGAACTGCAGGCCTTCGAACAGAAGTACGGCTACAAGCCAACCGCTATTCCGGTTGCCGTGGACGCCCTGGCCGTATTCGTGCACAAGGACAACCCGATCCAGCACCTGACCATGGAACAGGTCGACGCGATCTTCTCGTCCACTCGTCTGTGCGGCGCCAAAGCCGATGTGAAAACCTGGGGTGACTTGGGTGTGACCGGTGACCTGGCCAACAAACCAGTGCAGTTGTTCGGTCGTAACTCGGTATCCGGCACCTACGGCTACTTCAAGGAAGAAGCCCTGTGCAAAGGCGACTACAAGCCAAACGTCAACGAACAACCAGGCTCGGCTTCGGTCGTGCAGTCGATCAGCTCTTCGCTGAACGGCATCGGTTACTCGGGCATCGGCTACAAGACCGCCAGCGTGAAGACCGTGGCCCTGGCCAAGAAAGGCAGCACTGACTTCATCGAAGACACCGAAGAAAACGCCCTGAACGGCAAGTACCCGCTGTCGCGTTTCCTCTACGTCTACGTCAACAAGGCGCCGAACAAGCCTCTGGCCCCGCTGGAAGCCGAGTTCGTGAAGCTGGTCCTGTCCAAGCAAGGCCAGGAAGTCGTGGTCAAGGACGGTTACATCCCGGTACCTGCCAAAGTCGCCGCCAAGGCACTGGCTGACCTGGGTCTGCAGGAAGGCGGCAACGTCGCCAAGCAGTAATACCTGAGCCCGGGCCAACGCCCGGGCTCTCTGTGGGGGCGGGCTTGCTCGCGAATGCGGTGGATCAGTCGGCATCCATGTCGAATGGGTTGGCCCCTTCGCGAGCAAGCCCGCTCCCACAGACACGAATTTTCCGTCCGCTGCCGCTTCTAGCTGGCGGCGGATTTGTTGCGTCACTTCACTGTCATCTTTCTGTCATACAGGATCGCTAGGGTGTGCGCATGAATGATCTGGCCAACTCCACAATGACTACGACTTCCCCTCCCAAGCGCATTGATTTCAATACGCCTGAGTTGCAACGCAAGCGTCGCATCCGCGCGCTCAAGGATCGCCTGACCCGCTGGTACGTGCTGGTCGGCGGCCTCGCCGTCCTGGCGGCCATTACGCTGATTTTCTTCTTCCTGGCCTACGTGGTGCTGCCCCTGTTCCAGGGCGCGGACCTGACCGCCAAGGACTCCATCACCCCGGCCTGGATGCAAGACGCCGGCAAACCGCTGATGATCTCCATCGAAGAACAGAACCAGGTCGCCATGCGGGTTTCCGACAAGGGCCAGGCGCTGTTTTTCGACGTCAGCAGTGGCGCCGAACTGCGCCGCGTCGACCTGCCGATCCCGGCCGGCGCCAGCGTGACCGCCATTGGCGAGGACCAGCCCGGCAGCCCATTGGTGGCGATCGGTCTGTCCAACGGCCAGGCCCTGGTGTTCCGCCACACTTATAAGGTCACCTACCCGGACGGCAAGAAAACCATCTCGCCCGCCGTCGAATACCCTTACGGCGAGACGCCGATCGCCTTGAACGAACAGGGCGCGGCCCTGGAGCATGTGAGCCTCAACGCTACGGATTCGACCCTGCTGTTGGCCGGCTCCAGCGGCGCCCAGCTGCAAGTGCTGTCGCTCACCAGCGAAGAAAACATGATGACCGGTGAAATCACCAGCGAGCGGACGCGTATCGACCTGCCGCAGATGACCGAGCCGGTGAAAAACATCTTCGTCGACCCGCGCCAGCAGTGGCTGTATGTGGTCAACGGACGTGCCCAGGCCGATGTGTTCAGCCTGCGGGACAAGAGCCTCAACGGCCGTTACAAACTGCTGGAAAACGCCGATGCCCAAGTCACCGCCGCCACCCAGTTGGTGGGCGGGATCTCGCTGATCATCGGCGACTCCAAGGGCGGCCTGGCCCAATGGTTCATGGCCCGGGATCCGGACGGTGAGCTGCGCTTCAAACAGATTCGAACCTTCCAGATGGGCAGCGCGCCTATCGTCGAGATCAGCGCCGAAGAACGCCGCAAAGGTTTCGTGGCGCTCGACGCCGCCGGCAAGCTGGGCGTGTTCCACAGCACCGCCCACCGCACCCTGCTGGTGGACCAGGTGGTTGACGGCCAAGGTCTGTTCGGCATGTCGCCACGGGCCAACCGCCTGATCGTCGAACAGGGCGGCAAGTTGCAACCGTTGACGCTGGACAACCCGCACCCGGAAGTGTCGTGGAGCGCGTTGTGGAGCAAGGTCTGGTACGAAAACTACGACGAACCTAAATATGTCTGGCAATCGACCGCCGCCAACACCGACTTCGAACCCAAGCTGAGCCTCTCGCCGCTGACCTTCGGTACCCTGAAGGCGGCGTTCTACGCGATGCTGCTGGCCGCGCCGCTGGCGGTCGCCGCAGCGATCTACACCGCCTACTTCATGGCCCCGGGCATGCGCCGCAAGGTCAAGCCGGTGATCGAGTTGATGGAGGCGATGCCGACGGTGATCCTCGGTTTCTTCGCCGGCCTGTTCCTGGCGCCGTATGTCGAAGGGCATCTGCCGGGTATCTTCAGCCTGTTGATGTTGCTGCCGATCGGCATCCTGGTCGCCGGTTTCGCCTTCAGCCGCCTGCCGGAATCCATTCGCTTGAAAGTGCCGGACGGCTGGGAAAGCGCCATGCTGATCCCGGTCATCCTGTTCGTAGGCTGGCTCTCGCTGTACATGAGCCCGTACATGGAAGCCTGGTTCTTCGGCGGCGACATGCGCATGTGGATCTCCCATGACCTGGGCATCACCTACGACCAGCGCAACGCCCTGGTGGTAGGCCTGGCGATGGGCTTCGCGGTGATCCCGAACATCTATTCCATCGCCGAAGACGCCGTGTTCAGCGTGCCGCGCGGCCTGACCCTGGGCTCCCTGGCGCTCGGTGCCACGCCGTGGCAGACCATGACCCGCGTGGTAATCCTCACCGCCAGCCCGGGCATCTTCTCGGCGCTGATGATCGGCATGGGCCGTGCGGTGGGCGAGACCATGATCGTGCTGATGGCCACCGGTAACACGCCGGTCATGGAAATGAACCTGTTCGAAGGCCTGCGCACCCTGGCGGCCAACGTGGCGGTGGAGATGCCTGAGTCGGAAGTCGGCGGCAGCCATTACCGCGTGCTGTTCCTGTCGGCCCTGGTGTTGCTGTTGTTCACCTTCGTCATGAACACCCTCGCCGAGCTGATCCGTCAGCGTCTGCGCAAGAAATATTCGTCGCTTTAAGAAAGGTAGAAGTCTGTGAAACAGAACTCCCTGAAAGGATGGTTCAAGAGCGGCGCCCCCGGCGTCTGGATCAGCGGTGGCGCGGTGTCCATCGCGGTCATCATGACCATTGGCCTGCTGGCGGTGATCGCTGTGCGCGGCCTGGGCCACTTCTGGCCGGCGGACCTGATCCACGCCAACTACAACGTGCCGGGCATGCCTGCGCACCTGGTGGTCGGCGAAGTCGTGCAGAAAGAAGAAGTGCCCCGCGAGCGCCTGAAAAGCGCCGGCCTGCCGGTGCCGGACGAAGGCCCCGAGTTCATGACCCGCGAACTGATCAAGGTCGGCAACCGAGACCTGAACGGCACTGACTTCACCTGGATCGTCGGCGATTGGCTGACCAACCAGACCACGCCGCCGGAACTGATGGCCATCGAGCGTCGTGAGTGGGGCAACTTCTACGGTTACCTGGTCAACGTCAAGGAAGGCGGCAAGGTCATCGCCGAGGGCGAAGCGGCCTGGCCGCAACTGCAGGCTCGCGTACAGCGGGTCAACCAGTTGGCCGCCGAGCTCAAGACCCTGGAAAAAGTCGACATCGGCGCCATCAACGCCGGTCTGGAGCGTATCCGCCTGCACGGTCGCAAGCTGGAGCTGGACGGCAAGCTCGACGCTTCGGCCCAGGCCGACCTGGAAAGCGAGCGTGCCGAACTCAACGCTCGCTACAAGGACATCGAAGTGCGCCTGGCCGACCTGCACGCGCAGTTCAACCGTGACAGCCTGACCGCCCGCGATGCCAACGGCAAGGAAGTGGAGATCGAAATCGGCAAAGTGGTGCACGCCTACCAGCCAAACGGCATGGGCACGTTCACCAAGCTGGGTTTCTACTTCAGCAAGGTCTGGGAATTCCTCAGCGACGACCCCCGTGAAGCCAACACCGAAGGCGGTATCTTCCCGGCGATTTTCGGCACCGTGATGATGACCCTGATCATGGCGATGATCGTGACGCCGTTCGGCGTGCTGGCGGCGGTCTACCTGCGTGAATACGCCCGCCAGGGCCCGATGACCCGCCTGATCCGCATCGCGGTGAACAACCTCGCGGGCGTTCCGGCCATTGTTTACGGCGTGTTCGGCCTGGGCTTCTTCGTCTACGTGCTGGGTGGTTCGGTCGATCGCTTGTTCTTCCCCGAGGCCTTGCCGGCGCCGACCTTCGGCACCCCGGGCCTGCTCTGGGCATCCCTGACCCTGGCGCTGCTGGCGGTGCCGGTGGTGATCGTGGCCACCGAAGAAGGCCTGGCGCGGATCCCGCGTACCGTGCGCGAAGGCTCCCTGGCCCTCGGTGCGACCAAGGCCGAGACCCTGTGGAAAATCGTCCTGCCCATGGCCAGCCCGGCGATGATGACCGGGATGATCCTCGCCGTGGCTCGTGCCGCCGGTGAAGTGGCACCGTTGATGCTGGTGGGCGTGGTGAAACTGGCCCCGTCGCTGCCGCTGGACGGTAACTACCCGTACCTGCACCTGGACCAGAAGATCATGCACCTGGGCTTCCATATCTATGACGTCGGTTTCCAGAGCCCGAACGTCGAAGCGGCGCGACCGCTGGTCTATGCCACGGCGCTGCTGCTGGTGCTGGTGATCGCCACGCTCAACCTGTCGGCCGTGTGGATCCGTAACCACCTGCGCGAGAAGTACAAGGCACTGGATAGTTGATGGTCTGTGGGAGCGAGCTTGCTCGCGAAGCTTCTGGCGGCCTCGAGGGCCCCTTCGCGAGCAAGCTCGCTCCCACGCTGATCGGCGTTCACTGGAATTTCATGGGGCCGCCACACAGGCGTTCCGAACCGAATTTGTTAGCACAGGGAGCCTCCCATGCAACACGAAGCACATACACACGGCATCAACATGTCGGCCCTGGGCCGCGACAAGCAGAGCCTGGATCTGGCGCAGGAAACCGTCGCCATCGAAGTACCCGGCCTGAGCCTGTTCTACGGCGAGAAGCAGGCCCTGTATGACGTCAGCCTGAATATCCCGAAACAGCGCGTCACCGCGTTCATCGGTCCGTCGGGCTGCGGCAAGTCAACCTTGCTGCGCACCTTCAACCGCATGAACGACCTGGTGGACGGCTGCCGCGTCGAAGGTGAAATCAACCTCTACGGCAACAACATCTACCGCAAGGGCGAAGACGTGGCCGAGCTGCGCCGTCGCGTCGGCATGGTGTTCCAGAAGCCGAACCCGTTCCCGAAAACCATCTACGAGAACGTGGTCTACGGCTTGCGCATCCAGGGCATCAACAAGAAGCGCATCCTCGACGAAGCCGTGGAATGGGCCCTCAAGGGCGCAGCGCTGTGGGACGAGGTCAAGGATCGTCTGCATGAATCGGCCCTCGGCCTGTCCGGTGGCCAGCAGCAACGTCTGGTGATCGCCCGCACCATCGCCGTGGAACCGGAAGTGCTGCTGCTCGACGAACCCTGCTCGGCCCTCGACCCGATCTCGACGCTGAAAGTCGAAGAGCTGATCTACGAGCTCAAGTCCAAGTTCACCATCGTCATCGTGACCCACAACATGCAACAGGCGGCGCGGGTTTCCGACTACACCGCGTTCATGTACATGGGCAAACTGGTGGAATTCGGCGATACCGATACGCTGTTCACCAATCCGGCGAAGAAACAGACCGAAGACTACATCACCGGTCGTTACGGCTAGTCGAGGCAACTGCATAGCCGCACTGCGCTATCAGGATCAACATTTAACTGCTTGAAGCTTGCAGCTTGAAGCTTGCAACTTTCGCGGAGCGAACAAGATGATTTCGAAGGAAGGCCTTACTCACCACATTTCCGCACAGTTCAACGCCGAGCTGGAGGAAGTGCGCAGTCACTTGCTGGCCATGGGCGGGCTGGTGGAAAAGCAGGTCAACGACGCGGTGACCGCACTGATCGAGGCCGACTCCGGCCTGGCCCAGCAGGTGCGCGAAATCGATGACCAGATCAACCAGATGGAACGCAACATCGACGAGGAGTGCCTGCGCATCCTGGCCCGTCGTCAGCCGGCTGCGTCCGACCTGCGCCTGATCATCAGCATCTCCAAGTCGGTGATCGATCTTGAGCGGATCGGCGACGAAGCCACCAAGATCGCCCGTCGTGCCATTCAGTTGTGCGAAGAAGGCGAGGCACCCCGCGGCTACGTCGAGGTTCGCCACATCGGCGACCAGGTGCGCAACATGGTCCGCGACGCACTGGACGCCTTCGCCCGCTTCGACGCCGACCTGGCGTTGTCGGTGGCCCAGTACGACAAGATCATCGACCGCGAATACAAGACCGCCCTGCGCGAGCTGGCGACCTACATGATGGAAGACCCGCGTTCCATTTCCCGGGTGTTGAGCATTATCTGGGTGCTGCGTTCCCTGGAGCGTATCGGCGATCATGCGCGCAACATCTCGGAACTTGTCATCTATCTGGTGCGCGGTACCGACGTGCGCCATCTGGGGCTCAAGCGGATGAAGGAAGAAGTTCAGGGCACCCCGTCCGAAACCGCTAATGTTCCGGGCGAAACTGACGATAAGTAAGATTGCCAAGAAAAGCGCCCGGCCTTCTGGTCGGGCTTTTTTTTGGATTTTTTTTAATCCAAAGCAGCACCCCGCGAACGAAAAGTCCCGGCGTGACTGACGGTTTTTTTGGCAATATGCCATCAGTAAAAGCGGTATGCTTGCCGGGATTTTTTAGAGGTGTATCTGGATGAGTAAGGTCAGTGTGTTGGTCGTGGACGATGCTTCGTTCATTCGTGACCTGGTGAAGAAGTGCCTGCGCAACTACTTCCCGGGCGTGCGTATCGAAGACGCGGTGAACGGCAAGAAAGCCCAGGCCCTGCTGGCTCGCGAGGCATTCGATCTGGTGCTGTGCGATTGGGAAATGCCGGAAATGTCCGGCCTCGAACTGCTGACCTGGTGCCGCCAGCAGGACACCCTCAAGGGCATGCCCTTCGTGATGGTCACCAGCCGCGGCGACAAGGAAAACGTGGTCCAGGCGATCCAGGCCGGCGTTTCCGGCTACGTCAGCAAGCCGTTCACCAACGAACAGTTGCTGACCAAGGTCAAGCAGGCCCTGCACAAGGTCGGCAAGCTCGACACGCTGATGAACAGTGCCCCGACCAAGATGAACTCGGCATTCGGTAATGATTCCCTCAACGCCCTGACGGGCAATAAGGCGCCGGTAGCGGCTGTTGCTTCGGCGCCTGCGGCGAATCCGTTGGCCAAGCCGGCCGTCGCTCCCGCAGCCGCTGCTGCCCCGGCCCGTGGACTGCTCAACAGCCCACCGGTCAAGGCGCCGGTAGCCGCCGCTTCGACGACCAACCGTGGCCAAGGCCAGTTGCGCCTGTCCAGCGGCACCCAGCAATGCGTGATCAAGGCCCTGAGCCTCAAGGAAGCGCTGCTGGTGGTCAAGCGCACCGATACCCTGCCACAAGTGCTCGAAAGCGCAGTGCTGGACATGGAGCAGGGCGACAACGCCGAAACTGCTCGTCTCAACGGCTACCTGCACGCCATCGTCGCCCATGAGCAGACCCCCGACAGCGAATGGCTGCAACTGACGTTCCGCTTCGTCGACAAAGACCCGCAGAAACTCGATTACATTTCCCGCCTGATCGCCCGCGGCACCGCGCAGAAACACTTCGTGCCGGGCGCCTGATTCGGCGGCGCCTTCGAGTCCGCTATCGCGAGCAAGCTCGCTCCCACAGGGGATCTTCAGTGTTCACTGGATCGAGTGTGGGAGCGGGCTTGCTCGCGATGGGGCCATAAGATCCAACACTGATCGCTGATCCAATTTTGAAACATCCGTCGACTACGCTGGTCCATCCCAGCTGCTAGGCTGCTGTGCAGGCCTTCATTTTCGACAGAACCTTTGCCCATGCTCGTGCCCCTGCTGTTTGCCTGTGGTCTTGTCCTGGCCTCCACCTCGGCCGTGGCCATGACGATCTACAAATCCACCGATGCCAATGGCGTGGTGTCCTATAGCGACCGCCCCAGCAAGGGCGCCCAGGTGTTCGTGTTCCGCGACCGCATGGTCGAACGCCTGGAGCGGCAGGTGTTTCTCGATATCAAGAAACAGAACGGCGCGGATGCGGTGTTCGTGCGCAACGACTTGTACGCGCCGGTGGAGATCGAGTTGAGTTTCGCCGGGCTGCGCAACGTCAGCGGGGCGCCGAGCCGGCCGATTCGTCGGGTGCTGCCGGCGCGCAGCAACCTGCGCCTGGCACTGCTCACGGCCACCCGGCCCGGCAGGCCGCTGGTGTATACCCCAAGGTTCGAATATTCCCTGGGCGACCCTGCAGGCGCCGCCGAGGCCTATCGGTACCCGTTGCCTTGGCGCGGCGGGCCGTTCCGGCTGAGCCAGGGGGCCAACGGCCAATACAGCCATTACGGCCCGAAGAACCGCTACGCCATGGACATCGCCATGCCTGTGGGCACGCCGATCATCGCCGCGCGGGGCGGCGTGGTCATCAAGACCGAAAACGAGCAGACCGGCCGCGGGGATGACCCTGCGGGCAACTTCGTGCGAGTGCTGCACGATGACGGCACCATGGGTGTCTACCTGCACCTGCAGAAGGGCTCGGTGAGCGTACGGGAAGGGCAGCGGGTCGGGGTGGGCACGCCGCTGGCATTGTCGGGCAATACCGGCAACAGCTCAGGCCCGCACCTGCATTTCGTGGTGCAGCGCAACACCGGGTTGGGGCTGGTGTCGATTCCCTACCAGTTCAATCAGCCGGTGGGCGACTTGCCCAACTTTGCGTTGGGCAAGCAGTAGCCTCTGCAAAAGCGAAGGAGCTTTTGTGGCGAGGGAGCTTGCTCCCGCTCGGCTTTGTAGGAGCTGGCGAAGCCTGCGATCTTTTGATCTTTCGCTCCAGACTCAACGGGCAGTGGAAAGATCGCAGCCTCGCTTCGCTCGTCAGCTCCTACAGACCCAGCGGGAGCAAGCTCCCTCGCCACAGAGGCTGGCTGCTCCAGGCCGAAATGCGATCCCCTGTGGGAGCGAGCTTGCTCGCGAAGGCAGCACCGCCGACCTTCAGTCAACGACTCAATCGAGCATCAATACCTTCGCCAGGATGATCTTCGGTCCTTTCATCTTCTTGATGATGATCCGCAGGCCTTCGACTTCCAGCACTTCTTCCTCTTCCGGCACGCGCTTGAGGGTTTCATAGACCAGGCCGGCCAGGGTTTCGGCTTCGATGTGGTCCAGGTCGATCCCCAGCAGGCGCTCGACCTTGAACAGTGGTGTGTCGCCGCGTACCAGCAGCTTGCCCGGCTGGTAGGCCAGGATGCCGCGTTCGGCCTTGC
The DNA here is from genome assembly GCF_900106885.1 of Pseudomonas sp. NFACC14. NCBI lineage: Bacteria > Pseudomonadati > Pseudomonadota > Gammaproteobacteria > Pseudomonadales > Pseudomonadaceae > Pseudomonas > Pseudomonas sp. NFACC14. Next base: position 28,942 of record NZ_FNOA01000030.1, on the reverse strand, counting down.
GGTGTTCGTCCTGGATGTCGCCCACCAGCACTTCCAGCACGTCTTCCATGGTCAGGTAGCCGATGATGTTGCCGTCGGCCTCCTCGACCAAGGCGAAGTGCGAGCCGCCCTTGCGGAACTGCTCCAGCAACTGCGACAGCGGCATGTGCCGCGACACCCGCTCCAGCGGCCGGGTCAGTTCGGCCAGGTTGAACGACTCGGGAATGTGATCCAGGGCCGCCAGTTCCAGCAGCAGGTCCTTGATGTGCAACAGGCCGACGAACTCCTGGCGCTCGCTGTCGTACACCGGGTAACGGCTGAACTTGTGGCGACGGAACATCGCCAGGATTTCCTTGAGCGGCGCGTTGAATTCCAGCGTCACCAGGTCTTCCCGGGAGTTGGCCCAGTCCACCACTTCCAGCTCGCCCATCTCCACGGCCGAGGCCAGCACGCGCATGCCCTGGTCGCTGGGGTCCTGGCCACGGCTGGAGTGCAGGATCAGTTTCAGCTCTTCGCGGCTGTAATGGTGTTCATGGTGCGGGCCGGGCTCGCCTTGGCCGGCGATGCGCAAGATGGCGTTGGCACTGGCGTTGAGCAGGTAGATCGCCGGGTACATGGCCCAGTAGAACAGGTACAGCGGCACGGCGGTCCACAGCGACAGCAGCTCGGGTTTGCGAATGGCCCAGGATTTGGGCGCCAGTTCACCGACCACGATGTGCAGGTACGAAATGATGAAGAATGCGGTGAAGAACGACACGCCCTTGATCACTTCCGGCGACTGTACGCCGACCGCGCCCAGCAACGGCTCGAGGATGTGGGCGAACGCCGGCTCGCCGACCCAGCCCAGGCCCAGGGACGCCAGGGTGATACCCAGTTGGCACGCAGACAGGTAGGCGTCGAGCTGGCTGTGGACGGTGCGCAGGATGTGCCCGCGCCAGCCGTTCTGCTCGGCAATGGCTTCGACCCGGGTCGAGCGCAGCTTGACCATGGCGAATTCGGCCGCAACGAAAAAGCCGTTGAGCAAAACCAGGATCAGAGCGAAAAGAATCATGCCGAATTCGGCGAAGAGTGTGACGAGGGACAAGCCAGGGGAAGGGTCCATGATGGGGTTTTGCGGGTTCCGAATAGTCGTGGGAATTGGAAATGGGCGCCCGAAAAGGCAGGCGCAAGTCAGTCAATGTAGCGGCTGACTCGGCGATTGCCTAGGGGGCGTGCTCAATCAGCGGGGCGGTCGAGGCGTGCGCGAACCACCTGGGCCGGGGCGAAATGGCAGGTAAAGGTGCTGCCATGGCCGGGTACGCTGCTGATTTCCATGCGGGCGCGATGGCGCAGCAGGACGTGTTTGACGATGGCCAGGCCCAGCCCGGTGCCCCCCGTGTTGGAGTTGCGGCTGGAGTCGACGCGGTAGAAGCGTTCGGTCAGGCGTGGCAGGTGCTTGCTGTCGATACCGATGCCCGAATCGCGCACGCTCAGGTGCGCGCCTTGTTCATCGCCCCACCAGCGCACATGGATCCGGCCTTGCTCCGGTGTGTACTTGACCGCGTTGAACACCAGGTTGGAAAACGCACTGCGCAGTTCCGCCTCGCTGCCTTTGAGCTGCACGGCCGGGTCGGCTTCCAGGGTAATGGTCTGCTGCTTGGGGCCGGACAGTTCCTGCGCATCTTCGGCAATGGTTTGCAGCAGGTCGTCGATGGGCACTGGCTGGTTGTCCGACGGGTAGTCGGTGGCTTCCAGCTTCGCCAGCAGCAACAAGTCGTTGAGCAGGGTCTGCATGCGCCCGCTTTGCTGGTGCATCTGCTGCAAGGCCCGGGTCCAGCGCGGGTTCACCTCCTCGACGTTGTCGAGCAGGGTTTCCAGGTAACCGCAGATCACTGTCAACGGCGTGCGCAGCTCGTGGGAAACGTTGGCGATGAAATCCTTGCGCATCTGTTCCAGCTGATGGATCCGCGTGACATCGCGTACCAGCATCAAGTGCTCGTTGTTGCCGTAGCGGGTGATGTACAACTGGATGCGCAACCGATCGTTGGTGGGCGAAGGGATTTCCAGCGGCTCGGCGTAGTTGGCTTGCTCGAAATATTCCTTGAAGCGCGGATGACGCACCAGGTTGGTCACTGGCTGGCCGCTGTCCTGGGGCGTCTTGAGGCCCAGCAGGGTCTCGGCGGCGCGGTTCCACCACTCCAGGTTGCCGTCGCTGTCGAGCATGATCACCGCGTCTTTCAGCGCGGCGGTGGACTCCTGGACCCGGTCGATCACCGCCTGCAGGCGACCGCGAACGCGCTGGTCGCGCCGTTGCAGGTGGTAGATGCTGTCGAACACCTCACCCCACAGGCCATAGCCGTCGGGCGGGGCTTCGTCGGGTTGGTGCAGGCGCAGCCATTCGTGCAGACGCAGCAATTGCTTGAGGGTCCAGGCCAGGTAAAGCCCCAGCCCGGCGGCCAGGCTCCAGCCGTAATAACCGCTGATCAGGCCGATCAGCAAACAACCGGTCACCAGCAACAACATGTGGCGAATCAGGGTGCCATGCCAGTTTTGATTCACGTGACGCGCGTCCTTGTCAGCTTGTCGGGCGGTAAGGGCTCGGATCAGGCCTTGGTCGAAAAACGATAACCGGTGCCGCGCACGGTTTGTACCAGATTTTCATAAGCATCGCCGAGGGCCTTGCGCAGGCGCCGGATGTGCACGTCCACGGTGCGTTCCTCGACGTAGACGTTGCCGCCCCAGACCTGGTCCAACAATTGGCCGCGGGTGTAGGCACGTTCCTGGTGAGTCATGAAGAATTGCAGCAGGCGGTATTCGGTCGGCCCCATCTCGGCGGGTTTGCCGTCGATGGTCACGCGGTGGCTGATCGGGTCGAGCAGCAGGCCACCGACTTCAATCGGCGCTTCGCCATCGGTCGGCCCGGCGCGGCGCAGCACGGCTTTCAGGCGCGCCACCAGTTCCCGTGGGGAAAACGGCTTGGTGATGTAGTCGTCGGCGCCGACTTCCAGGCCCTGGATCTTGTTGTCCTCTTCGCCCTTGGCGGTGAGCATGATGATCGGGATATCCCCGGTCAGCTCGTCGCGCTTGAGGCGTCGCGCCAGTTCGATGCCTGACGTGCCGGGAAGCATCCAGTCCAGCAGGATCAGGTCGGGCTTGCGGTCGACGATGATGGCATGGGCCTGTTGAGAGTTTTCTGCTTCCATGCAGTCATAGCCGGCCATCTCCAACGCAACGGCGATCATCTCGCGGATGGGTGCCTCGTCGTCGACGATCAGAATGCTCCTGCCAACCATGGGGTAATCCTCTTGTCATTTAACTGTCTTGCGCCGCATTAGATAACGGAATTATTGCAGTCGTGTGACAGTTATTTCCTGGTCCTGCAGCAAGGAGGATCCTGGACTAAGCTTTTCAGTCCGAATCCTGACAACCACAAAAGAAGGTTTCCATGACTTACTTCACCCAATCCATCAAGGTTCTGGCAGTCACGGCTGCACTGGCGCTGCCGGCATGGGCATTCGCGGCTGAACCGGCGATGGAAAAAGACGGCATGTTCACCGATCACAAAGGCATGACGCTGTATACGTTTGCCAAAGACTCGGGCGGCAAGTCGATGTGCAACGACAAATGCGCCGCCAACTGGCCGCCGCTCAAGGCTGAAAGCGACGACAAGTCCATGGGCGAATGGACGGTGATCAACCGTGACGACGGTACGAAGCAGTGGGCCTACGATGGCAAGCCGTTGTACACCTTCGTCATGGACAAGAAGGCGGGGGACATGACCGGTGACGGTAAAATGGACGGCGCCTGGAAGGTCGCCAAGCCCGACTGACCACCCCGAACGCTTTTGTGGCGAGGGAGCTTGCTTCCGCTGGGCTGCGAAGCGGCCCCAAAATCTTGCGGTCGCTGCGCAACCGAGCGGGAGCAAGCTCCCTCGCCACAAAGCCTTTCATGAGCCAAGGTTCAGTGTTGGGTCAGCGGCCTCAGCGCAACGCGTAATCCAGCACAATCCCCACGAAAATCGCCAGCCCGGCCCAGTGGTTGTGCAGGAACGCCTGGAAGCAACGCATCCGGTCCCTGCCTCGGGTGTACCAGAACTCCCAGGCGAAGCACGCGGCAGCGGCCACCAGCCCCAGGTGGAACCAGCCACCCAGCTGGAATTTCGATCCGGCCAGCAGCAGGCAGCCCAAGGCCAGGCCTTGCAGCGTCAGGATGATCACCCGGTCGGCATCGCCAAACAGGATCGCCGTGGATTTCACGCCGATGCGCAGGTCATCGTCCCGGTCGGTCATTGCGTAATAGGTGTCGTAGCCCACCGTCCACAGCAGGTTGGCGATGTACAGCAACCACGCGGCCGCCGGCAGATGCCCGGTTTCGGCAGTGAACGCCATCGGCATGCCCCAGGAGAACGCCGCGCCCAGCACCACTTGCGGGTAGTAGGTATAGCGCTTCATGAACGGGTAGCTGAACGCCAGCGCCAGCCCCCCGAGGGACAACAGGATGGTCGGTGCATTGGTGCACAGCACCAGCAGGAAGCTCACGCTCATCAGCACGGCGAAGAACACCAGCGCTTCTTTCGAACTGATCTTGCCGCTCACCAGCGGGCGCTGCTCGGTGCGTTTGACGTGGCCGTCGACCTTGCGGTCGGCCCAGTCATTGATCACACAGCCGCCAGCGCGGGTCAGCACCACGCCGAGGACGAAAATCACCACGTTGGCGATGGACGGCGAACCTTCGCCGGCAATCCACAACGCCCACAGCGTCGGCCACAACAGCAGGTAGATGCCGATGGGCTTGTCCATACGGGTCAGTTGCACGAAGTCCCACGCCCGTGGATTCAGGCGATTCAAGGATTTGAGCAGTTGCACGTACATCAAGCATTCTCCGAATAGGCGCGGGCGACGGTCCACAGGCGTGGCAGGAAGATTTCCGCCACCAGGACGCTCAATGCACCGCGATCGAAACGTGAACGGCGGCCCCACAGCCCGCTGGCGCGGACGTCTTGCGGCAACCCGGCCTCGGGGTAATGGCAAACCTCGATGGCCCGGCGCTGGAACGCCTGGTCGCAAAACAGCAATTCGCCCAGGGAGCGACTGCCCAGTTCGTCCATCTGCAAGCCGTCACCCTGCAAGGCGCTGCGCGCCGCCACACTGCGGGCGAACACCCAAGGCTGGTCGCGGCCGCGCAGATACACTTCGCGTACCCAGCCCTCGCTGCCCTCGGCCAGGTCCAGGGCGGCACATTCGTCGGCGCGCAACGGCTGCCAGCCTTCGAACAGCGGCGTCACGCTGAAATGGCCGTCCGACAGGCGCGTGAGGCGCCGGGTCAGGGAGCCTTCGTCGAACAGCCAATCGAGTACACCCGCATCGGGGCGGGGCGACAGCAGGTGCTGAGGCAGCCATTGGAGTGTAGGAAATATCGAATTTGTATGCGGCACAGAGGTCTTGAATGGCAGCAAATGAGGCCGCGAGCTTACCATGTCGGTCGCCGGTTTTGACGGGCCCGGCCGGCTGCCCTGCCGATCGTGCTTGCATCTGTCGCAACCGATCAGTACAAAACGGCCCTGAGCCGGAAAATACCGGCCAAGGCCTGACATCTTGAGGAAGTATTGGAATGAAGAAGTGGCAATGTATTGTCTGCGGCCTGATCTACAACGAAGCTGACGGCTGGCCTGACGATGGCATCGCGCCCGGCACCCGCTGGGAGGACGTACCGGCAGACTGGCTGTGCCCGGACTGCGGCGTCGGCAAAATGGATTTCGAAATGATCGAAATCAACTGATCGTTTCATCAAATGGAGAGCAACATGAGCGCACCTGTCGTCATCGTCGGTACAGGCCTGGCCGGTTATAACCTGGCCCGGGAGTTTCGCAAGCTCGACAGCGAAACCCCGTTGCTGCTGATCACTGCGGACGACGGTCGCTCGTATTCCAAGCCAATGCTCTCCACAGGCTTTGGCAAGAACAAAGACGCCGACGGCCTGAGCATGGCCGAGCCGGGGGCCATGGCCGAGCAACTCAAGGCCGAAGTGCGCACCCATACCCGCATCAGCGGCATCGATCCGGGTCATAAACGGCTGTGGTTCGGCGAAGAGGCGGTGAACTACCGCGACCTGATCCTGGCCTGGGGCGCCGAAACCGTGCGCGTGCCGGTACAGGGCGACGGGGCGGACCTGATCTTCCCCATCAACGACCTGGAAGACTACGCACGCTTCAGGGCCGCGGCGGCCGGCAAGCGCCGGGTGTTGCTGCTGGGTGCCGGCCTGATTGGCTGCGAGTTCGCCAACGACCTGAGCCTGGGTGGCTACGAAGTACAACTGGTGGCGCCGTGCGAGCAAGTCATGCCGACGCTGTTGCACCCGGCCGCCGCGGCAGCGGTCCAGGCCGGGCTGGAAAGCCTCGGTGCACGCTTCCACTTGGGTCCTGTGCTCAACCGCTTGCAGAAGGTCGCCGACGGTCTGGAGGCGCATCTGTCCGACGGCCAGGTGATCGCCTGCGACCTGGTGGTCTCGGCCATCGGCCTGCGTCCCCGTATCGACTTGGCAGCCGCGGCCGGCCTGGTGGTCAATCGCGGCGTCGTGGTCGACCGTCACTTGAAGACCTCTCACGCCAATATCTACGCCCTGGGCGACTGCGCCGAGGTCGACGGCTTGAACCTGCTGTATGTCATGCCGCTGATGAGCTGCGCCCGGGCCCTGGCCCAAACCCTGGCCGGCAACCCGACTGCCGTCAGCTACGGCCCCATGCCGATTACCGTGAAGACCCCGGTGTGCCCCTTGGTGGTGTCGCCGCCGCCGCGAGGCCGCGAGGGCGTGTGGAGCATCGAAGGGCAGGGGGCGGACATCAAGGCGCTGTGCCGCGACGCTCAAGGCAACCTGTTGGGCTATGCCCTGACAGGCACGGCGGTGATGGAGAAACTGGCGCTGAACAAGGAGCTTCCAGCCCTGCTGGCGTAAATACTGGTCGTTCTGTCGCAAAAACCCTACTTTTGGTCCCACAAAGGTCGCCCGGACACTGGCGCCGTTTTCGGCACCGTGCCATCCTCACTCCCGTCTGCCGCAGAGTAGAGCCTGCGGCGCCTTAGGGGCTGTTCCAAAGAGAGCAGCACGGACATAACAACAAAAAAACCGTCAAAGGGGCTTCATTCCATGCGTAAACCAGAACTCGCCGCCGCTATTGCGGAAAAAGCAGACCTCACCAAAGAACAAGCCAACCGCGTCCTCAACGCCGTCCTGGAAGAAATCACCGGCGCCCTGCACCGCAAGGACAGCGTTACCCTGGTGGGCTTCGGCACTTTCCTGCAACGCCACCGCGGCGCCCGCACTGGCAAAAACCCACAGACCGGTGAACCGGTGAAGATCAAGGCCAGCAACACCGTTGCCTTCAAACCAGGCAAGTCCTTGAAAGAAAGCGTCAACCCATAATTGCTACGAGTACCTCGGCCGGGGGAAAGAAAGCGGCAATCAAAAGGGCATATCGATGAGTCGGTATGCCCTTTTTTGTGCGGGGTTGCTGGCTGTGGCCAGGCATCCAGTGTATGGAGCTTGCTCGCGATAGCGGTGGGTCAGCTTGCTTCAATGGTGTCGGTACTGTCGTCATCGCGAGCAAGCTCGCTCCCACACGTGTTCGTCGCTATGCATGCCATCAGGCTTGACGCAGATCCAATGTGGGAGCGAGCTTGCTCGCGATGACGTCCGCCTAGTCAGCGGAAGTCTTCGGCTGCGCCAAGCCCTTCAAGGCCGCCTTGCGCGCTTCGATCGGCAATTCGCCCAGCTTTTCCACCGCCGCATAAAAGGCAACCCAATCACCGCCCTCGCGCCTGAATAGCGCCGCAAACGCCGGCACCCACTGGTCGTACAGCCCGAACGGCAATAGTCGCGCATTGTTCAGGGGCGCGTAGACCCAGGCGTCGTAGCGTTTGTCGCCCGCCCACTGGGTGTCGCGCATTTGCACATAGTCGGCACGCAGGCGCTCGAATTCCGCCGCTTTGCGTTGGCGCATCTGTTCGACTGTCAGGGGCTGGGCGTAGAGGGTTTCCAGGCGCTGGCGGGTGTCGAGGATCAGTTGGATGAACTGGTCGCGCTGGCGCACCTGCTTGCCATTGCCCGGCGCCAGCCCACGACTGGCACGCCATTGCCGGGTGCCTTCCTGTTCAACGAAGGTGGCGAAGGATTCATTGAATTCGGTGTCGTCCTTTACATAAAACCGCTGGTGCGCCAGTTCATGAAAGATCAGCGTCGCCAGGCGTTCGTCGCCCCAGTGCATCATCGAGCTCAGGATCGGATCGTTGAACCAGCCCAGCGTCGAATAGGCCTCTACACCGCCAATCGCCACGTCCATGCCCTGCAAGCGCTGCAACGCGGCCTCGCCACGGGCGGCGCCCTGGCTGTAATAACCGCGATAAGCCACGCAACCGGCAATGGGGAAACAATGATTCTGCGGCGCCAGGGAAAATTCTGGCGTGGCAAAGACATTCCAGACTACGAATGGCCGGCCTATATCCGCATACAGGCGATAGCTTCGATTGTCCGGTAAATGCAGGTGGTCGCTGGCAAACGTCCGTGCCTCGCGCGCCTTGGCCAGGTGTGCCTTGAGTTGGGTATCACGAGCGGGGTCGGCGATGACTTGGTCGATAGGCTCTCGGGCTTGTAACAACCGCAGCTGTCCGCCGACGAGCTGGCTGTAGTAACCGACGCTACTGCAACCGTTCAGTAACAAAAGCAGGAGGCCTGGAAACAAAATCTGGAAAACACGGTCGAGTAACCGATGGCTTGAACGCGGCCTGATCAATTGGAATCACCCTGGGAAGTCTGCCCACAGACTATCTCGCTTGCCTGGAGCTTCGCTATGCGCGTGTTGATGCTGACGAGTGGCCTGTTGCTGCTGACCGGTTGCGCCGGTTTGCCTGATCCTGATCCCTCCCAGGCGTGGATCGACCTGGGAAACCAGCAGGACACCGCGCTACAAGCGCTGGAAGTCGATGACAAGATGTCCATTGACCGGCGTTATTTCGAAGTGCAACCCGGCAGCCACGAGCTGACGGTGCGTTATCAATTTGCCGTCGAGCCCGGCAACATCGGCCCCGATGCCGAGCCGCTGTGGCGCGATTGCCGGTTGAACCTGACATTCAAGGACTTCAATGCCGGCCAACGTTACCAGCTACAGGCCGGCAGCATTGGTTTCCGACCGTGGGCCAAGCTTTACGATCAGCAGCGCAAAGTGGTGGGGCAGGGTACACCGGCGGGCTGCCAGCAAAGTTGATCGGCGTTATGCTCAAGACCTGATTATTCAGGAAACTCACCATGCGCCTTCACATGCTGTTACTGGTCTCCGTTGCCATGGGCGGTTGCACAGCGACCCCGCTGCCATCGGTCGATCCGAACATGGCCTGGGTCGATTTCGCGACGCCTACGCCGGGTGGCAAGGTACTGATGGCTGAAAAGCTGGATGGCCAGCGGCTGCGAGACGGGCGCTTCTTCCAGGTTTCGCCGGGTAGCCATGAATTGGAAGTACGCTTCGACTTCGAGGTATTTGGTGGCGGTGGGCTGGGTTTGATGAGCGAGCCGCAAGAACGACTGTGTTATCTGACCGTGCGATACGATCATTTCATGGCCGGCCAGCGCTATCGCCTGGAGGCGCGTAACCTGGCATACACCCCAAGCGCCCGGCTTTATGACGCCAAGCGAGAAGTCGTTGCCGAAGACCGACAAGCCCGCTGCATGCCATAGGACCTCTTAGCGGTCGTTCTTCTGGTAGATGATTTTCTTCGTGCCGTTTTCGCAAGTGCCCACCACCATGTTCTGGTCGTGGACTTCATCATTCGTGACGATTTCCAGCGTGTAGGACGATACGTTATTGGCCTGGATCTTCGCTTCGATTTCCGCTTTCAGCTCTTCACAGGATTTGGGTGCGGCAAGGGCTGATGTCGCGAATGCACAGCCGATGACCACCAGGGCTGATCGTTTCATGTTCGAATTCCTCATGGCAGCGCGCACTGCCTGTGCGCTGAAACTGCAGGCTTCATTCGACCATAATTGCGCCGGGGTAAACAGCTCGACCGCATTCAATAAATCGCAGCCTTCGCCAGCGTCGGCAAAGGCTGCGATCCTTTCATGCGTCAGCTCACCAGCGTCGCATCCAGGGTGATGTTGGCGTTCAGCACCTTGGAAACCGGGCACCCTTCCTTGGCCTTCTTGCTCAGCTCATCGAATTGCGCCTGGCTGGCACCGGGGATTTTCGCCTTGAGCACCAGCTTGACCGCTGTGATCGCAAAACCGCCCTCGACCTGGTCCAGGGTCACTTCGGCGTTGGTGTCGATGCTGTCGGCCTTGAGCCCGGCATCGCCGAGGATCATCGAAAAGGCCATGGAAAAGCAGCCGGCATGGGCCGCGCCGATCAACTCCTCGGGGTTGGTACCCTTGCCACCTTCGAATCGTGCCTTGAAGCCATAGGGCGCTTCGCGCAACACACCGGTTTCCGTGGAGATGGAGCCGATGCCGGTTTTCAGGTCACCTTCCCAATGAGCCGATGCTTTCTTGATGATAGCCATGTCTGCCTCCTGAAGATTCGGCGCGAAAGCCGCGCCTGGGTGTTTTTTAACTGTCTGGGTTGTGAGGATAGACCGCCCGTAAAAGTTCACCCTGTCGATTAGCCGACGAATTTAGTAGGAAATTTCGTCTCTGCTATTGAAACTCGGGTATATGCCCACATTGCATGGAACACACCTATAGAAACGGCAGGCTTTTGCCCGTAGGAAAAGCCCGGAACGCCGTTGGAGATCCCGGCCCATGAAACAGCTGTCCGACGTGAAATTCTCAACCCTCGACCTGGTGCCTGTCCGCGCCGATGGCAATGCCGCCCAGTCCCTGCGCAACTCGCTGGACCTGGCGCAGCACGTGGAAAAATACGGCTACACCCGCTTCTGGGTGGCCGAACACCACAACATGGACGGTATCGCCAGTTCGGCGACGGCAGTGCTGCTGGGCTATCTGGCGGGGGGCACTTCGACCATTCGCGTCGGCTCCGGCGGCGTCATGCTGCCCAATCACGCGCCGTTGATCATTGCCGAACAGTTCGGCACGCTGGAAAGCCTCTACCCGGGTCGTATCGATTTGGGCCTGGGACGTGCGCCAGGTTCCGACCAGATGACCGCGCGGGCGTTGCGTCGCGAGCGTTCCGGCAGCGCGGACGATTTCCCCGAGGACGTGGCCGAACTGATGCGCTATCTCGGCCCGCGCACCCCGGATCAACGCATCATCGCCATGCCCGGCACCGGGACCAACGTGCCGGTATGGCTGCTGGGTTCGAGCCTGTTCAGTGCGCAATTGGCCGGTGAGCGCGGTTTGCCCTACGCATTCGCCTCCCATTTCGCACCACGCTTCATGCACGAGGCGATTCGCATCTACCGTAACCACTTCAAACCGTCGGCGGTGCTCGACAAGCCTTATGTGATGCTCGGTGTACCGCTGGTCGCGGCGGATACCGATGAACAGGCCGATTACCTGGCAACGTCGGTGTACCAGCGGATCCTGGCGTTGATGCGTGGCCAGAGCCTGGTGCAGCGTCCGCCGGTGGAAACCATGAACGGTCTGTGGTTGCCCCATGAGAAAGAGGCGGTTGGCGATTTCCTGGGCCTGGCCATGGTCGGCGGTCCACAGAAGATTCGCGCCAAGCTGCAAGTATTGATCGAGCAAACCCAGGCCGATGAGCTGATTTTCACCAGTGACCTGTATGAACATGCCGATCGTTTGCACTCTTACGAGTTGCTGGCGCAGGTCATGAAAGGCTGAATGACGCCCATGAAAAAGCCGACGCAATGCGTCGGCTTTGATGTTCGAAAAGAATCATTTTTTATAGATGATTTCTTTCGCACCGCCCTCACATTTGCCGACGACTTTTCCGCCAGTCGCTGTGCCTTTATCGACGATTTCCAGCGAATAACCTGACACGCCCTTGGCGTCCAGCTTCGCTGCGATCTCGCTTTTCAGCTCTTCGCAGGGCTTACCGGCCGCAAACGCACCACCGGCAAGGCTCAGCAAACCCAGGGCCACCATCAACTTTTTCATCGCTCGCACTCCTTGGTCGGATCAAATAGGGCAGGTATTGGAAAAACGTAATGCGCAAACCATAGCGCATCGCCACTCCCTATGGCACTCCGCCAGCGTGCAAGTTCAAAAGAACCTCAGCTATTGGCTATCCGGAACCCGACTTTGATGGTCACTTGAAAGTGCGCGGCCCGGCCATTTTCGATGTGGCCGCGGGTTTCCGTGACTTCGAACCATTCCAGATGCTTGAGGCTTTTGCTGGCCTCGGCCAAGGCATTGTTGATGGCGTCTTCAATGCTGGTGGGAGAGGAGCCGACCAGCTCGACTTTCTTGTAAGTGTGATGATCACTCATGGGGATTCTCCTTGGTTGTGTTTAACAGCCTAGCAGCGATTTTTCGCCTTACGTGTGTCGTCGTTCGCGCGCTGAAGTTCAGATTTACTGCACTTTCAGAAACGACTGGAGTCCCAATTCACACACGCCACTCAACCACTGCAGGAGAGAGCCACCATGGCCAGCAATTCGTTACGCAAAGCCTCGTTGCAAAGCATGGAAGCGGAGATCGAGAGTCTGCTCAAGTCGTTGGAAAGCCTGAAGGACGACGCTTCGGACGAGTCGCGTAAGACCCTCAAGTCGCTCAAGGCCAATGCCGAGAACGCGCTGAAACATTCTCGTCATCTGCTCAGCGATGCCTATGAAGAGGTCAAGGTGAAAACCCGTGAAACCGGGATCGCCACACGCGACTACGCGCAGGAACATCCATGGACCACGGCCGGTGTCGCAGTCGGTGCGCTGGGTCTGCTGGCCGCTTACCTGCTGTGCAAGCGCGGTGACTGAGTCGGTAGGCTCAGCTCATGCCTGAGCCACTGGGCCAATTGCCTGGCGCGCCCGTCTGCGGCGCGCTTGGGCAGCCACAACGCCAGTCGCGCCGCGGTTTCATCGAAGCCCCATGGCGCGACCAGGCGACCGGCGCGTACGTCCTCGGCCACCAGTGGCTCGGGCGCGATCGCCACGCCTAACCCCGCTACGGCGGCCTCCAGCAAATAATACAAATGCTCGAATCCTTGCCCGAACTTCAGTGCCTGGGGTTCCAGGGCGTTTTGTCGTGCCCAGGTCGGCCAGGCCTGGGGGCGGGACGTGGTGTGCAGTAACGGCTCGTTCAGCAGCGCGCTGGCCGGTGCGGCTTGCAGGCGCGCGAATCCGGCGTAGTGGGGGCTCATCACCGGGCCGATCCGCTCGCTCACCAGTTCGTACACCTGCATGTCGGCCGGCCATGGCGGCTCGGCGAATACCAGCAAGGCATCCAGCCCCGGTCGCCTGGGGTCCAGGTCGCCTTCGCCGGCGGACAGGTGCAGGCGCAAATCCGGCAGGTCGGCGTTGAGCCTGCCCAGGCGGGGAATGAACCAGCGCGCCAGCAGGCTTCCCGAGCAGCCCAGGACAAACGGGGCATCTGCCGTGCTTTGCATCAGCTCCGCGCAAACACCGCGCAACCGCTCGAACGCATCGGCGCTGACGTCCCGCAGGCGCAAGCCGGCATCTGTGAGTTTCAGGCCGCGCCCGTCCTTGATGAACAAGCTGACGCCCAAATGCTCTTCCAGCACCTTCAGCTGTCGACTCACGGCCCCATGGGTGACATGCAGCTGTTCGGCCGCCTGGCTTACGCTGTTCAGGCGGGCGGTAGCCTCGAAGGCGCGCAAGGCGTTGAGAGGAGGAAGATCGTGGCTCATCTTATCTGTGAGTTTTCCTGACAGGTTGTGGCGATCTTATCGGTTTTCACTGGGGGATGTCAGGGGTAGAGTGAACCTCATCGTCTTTAAACGCATTTGCCTGGAGCGCCCGATGACCCAGCCTACGACCCCTTTCAACCTGCGCAGCGGCCCCGACGCCAACGGCCTGTTCGGTGCATTCGGCGGCCGCTATGTGGCCGAGACCCTGATGCCGCTGATCCTTGATCTGGCCCGTGAATACGAAGTGGCGAAGGAAGATCCGGCCTTCATTGAGGAATTGGCCTACTTCCAGCGCGACTACGTCGGTCGTCCGAGCCCGCTCTACTTCGCCGAGCGCCTGACCGAATACTGCGGCGGTGCCAAGATCTATCTCAAGCGCGAAGAGCTGAACCACACCGGCGCGCACAAGATCAACAACTGCATCGGCCAGATCCTGCTGGCGCGGCGCATGGGCAAAAAACGCATCATCGCCGAGACCGGCGCCGGCATGCACGGCGTGGCCACCGCCACCGTGGCCGCGCGTTTCGGGCTGGATTGCGTGATCTACATGGGCACCACCGACATCGAGCGCCAGCAGGCCAACGTGTTCCGCATGAAGCTGCTGGGGGCCGAAGTGATCCCGGTGGTCGCCGGCACCGGCACCCTGAAGGACGCAATGAACGAGGCCCTGCGCGACTGGGTCACCAACGTCGACAGCACGTTCTACCTGATCGGCACCGTGGCTGGCCCGCATCCGTATCCGGCCATGGTGCGCGACTTCCAGGCCGTGATCGGCAAGGAAACCCGCGATCAACTGCAAGCCCAGGAAGGTCGCCTGCCGGATAGCCTGGTGGCGTGCATCGGCGGCGGCTCCAACGCCATGGGCCTGTTCCACCCGTTCCTGGACGACAAGAGTGTCGAGATCATCGGCGTCGAAGCCGCCGGTTATGGCATCGAGACCGGTAAGCATGCGGCGAGCCTGAACGGTGGCGTTCCGGGTGTACTGCACGGCAACCGCACCTTCCTGTTGCAGGACGACGACGGCCAGATCATCGATGCCCATTCGATTTCCGCAGGTCTCGACTACCCCGGTATCGGCCCGGAACATGCCTGGTTGCACGACATCGGTCGCGTCCAGTACACCTCGGTGACCGACGCCGAAGCCCTGGAAGCCTTTCACAAATGCTGTCGCCTGGAAGGGATCATTCCTGCACTGGAAAGCGCCCATGCCCTGGCGGAAGTGTTCAAGCGCGCACCCAACCTGCCGAAAGATCACCTGATGGTGGTCAACCTGTCCGGCCGTGGTGACAAAGACATGCAAACCGTGATGCACCACATGGAACAGTCCCAGCAGGAGAAACACTGATGAGCCGCCTGCAAACCCGTTTTGCCGAACTCAAGGAACAGAACCGCGCCGCCCTGGTCACTTTCGTCACGGCCGGCGACCCGAACTACGACACGTCGCTGGCGATTCTCAAGGGGCTGCCGGCGGCCGGTGCCGACGTGATCGAGTTGGGCATGCCGTTCACCGACCCGATGGCCGACGGCCCGGCGATCCAGTTGGCGAATATTCGTGCCTTGGGCGCCCAGCAGAACCTGGCGAAAACCCTGCAGATGGTTCGCGAGTTCCGTAAGGACAATACCGAGACGCCGCTGGTGCTGATGGGCTACTTCAACCCGATCCACCGTTATGGCGTGCAACGTTTCATTGGCGAAGCGCTGGATTGCGGTGTCGATGGCCTGATCGTTGTGGACATGCCGCCCGAGCACAACAGCGAACTGTGCGAACCGGCCCAGGCGGCTGGCCTGGACTTCATCCGCCTGACGACGCCGACCACCGACGATGTGCGTTTGCCGACGGTGCTCAATGGCAGTTCGGGTTTTGTGTACTACGTGTCGGTGGCGGGCGTGACCGGTGCCGGTGCCGCGACGCTGGAGCATGTGGAAGAAGCCGTGGCGCGACTGCGTCGCCATACCGATCTGCCCATCAGCATTGGTTTTGGCATTCGCACGCCAGAGCAGGCTGCCGCCATCGCACGATTGGCCGATGGGGTGGTGGTGGGCTCGGCGCTGATCGACCATATCGCCAGCGCCGAAACATCGGAGCAGGCAATTGATGGGGTGTTGAGCTTGTGTGCCGCCCTGGCCGATGGTGTACGCAAGGCGCGTCTCAGCTGATTGATTCAACTGACAGCCACGAAAAAAGGGTTCAGAACTGAGTTCTGAACCCTTTTTTATTCCACCAGGAGCAGTCTTGACGCTGCTTTTTGCAGGGTCAAGGCAACTCCAACCCGCCCCCGGCCTTGTGCAGCTTGCGCAAATGCTCGCCAATTTCTTTCACATTGGCCTCGCTCGCCGCAATTTCAGCTGCGCGGCTCGGCTCGAGCAGCGCCCGGACTTCCTTGTCCAGGTCGCCTGTCAGCGTTTGCAGTTGTTTCTGCCGTAAGCTGCTTTCCGATTCCAGGCGTCGCCACTCGCTGGGTTGCGGCAAGCCGTAGCCGCTGCTGCCCAACAGTTCGGCCGGACGGCTCAGGAAACCGCTGTTGGCGAGGATCTGCTGCAGCGTCGCATTGGCCCGTTCCATACCGCCGTTCTGCAATTCACGGGCGCCGAGGTAGCGCTGTTTGACTTCATCCTGCGCCAACAACAATTGCCGGCGATAACTGGCCTGTTCCAGCAGCAATAACGCCGCGCTGGTGCGCAGGTTGGCCTGTTCGAACCAGACGCGGCGTTCGGCGGCGTCGAGTGCCAGCCAGTCTTCCACCGTTTGCTGCTTGATCGGCAAATACTTCTTCAGCACCTCGAACATCGCCTGGTATCGCTCGCGGAATGAGTCGAAGCGGTAGCCCATCCGCAGGGCTTCCTTGGGATCATCCAGCACGCTGGTATCCGCCAGGCCCCGGCCCTTGAGTACCTCCAGCAGGCCGTTGGGCATGATGCTGTCCAGGCCCTTGAGTTGCTCGTTATTGCTGCCGCTGCGCAACAGCTTCAAGCTCTCCACGGCGCAGTTATTGGACAGGAAGTAATAGTTGCCGTCGTAGCTCCAGTGCATTTCGGCGGCGTGCTCGACCGTTTCCTCGATCTCGGTGCGCGACAGGTTCAGCGGCACCGATGCCAGGCTGCGCAGTTCGGTCTTGGTGTATTCGTCGATCACCTGGGCCAATGGCAATACGAACAGGCGCGATGGGTATTTGCCGACGAGCCCGTCCCAGCTCGACAGCTGCACATCGCCCACGAAGGCGCGGTATGACAACACCAGGTGTTGGTCCAGATCCAGTCGGCAGTCCGGGCCACGTGGGCGGCCCGGCGCGCAGATCACCAGCCGGAGCATGCTGTGGCCCCAGCGGCTCACCCAATTCTGATTGGCCTCGGCCAGCAGGTAATCGATGGCATAGACCCGTTCCGGATCGACCTTGCCCAGCGGTGTCTTGGCGAAGTCGTTTCCGGCGTTGAGGAAGGCGAACGATTGGGCGCAGGTGTCCTTGGCGGCGGGGGCCCAACCGAAGTGTTCCTGGTAATAGCGATACAGGGCGGGGCGTCGGCAGGCATAGCTGGAGTCCAGGAGAAAGTACTCCATGTTGACCGCGACGAACTCCTTGGGGCTGCTCGTTTCATAGAGATCCGGGCTGCGGGCGACCTGGCGGTTGTGCTGTTCCCGTTCACCGCGACGGCCGACGTATTGTGGCCAGCCGGCGAGGTCCAGCAAGCGAGGATCATCGCTGAGGGTGAAACGGCGGTCGTTCTGGCCCCGGCATTCATCGGGAAGACCAATCAACCCGGCGCTGCTGTGGCGTCGAGTGCAACGCTGGATCAGTGCGCGTTCGGTCTCTGGCCATAGACGCGAGCGGTCATAGATGTGGGTCAGTTCGTGCAGGACCGTGGCGAGCATTTCCCGGCGCACGGTGCCGTGGGGGCGATGGGTCTTTTGTGTCGCGGCGCTGCCGTCGACAAGGCTGTCAAGCAGGTTGCTATTGAGGTCCAGTTGCGACACCAGCGAGGCCTGGCCGTAGGCATTGACGGGCATCTGGTCGGTCCAGCCGACATCGATGCGCCGGTCCAGCCTCTCGATGAAGCGCGGCGGCAGGGCCTGCATGGCTTCGTCGAGCAGCGCCTGGCTGGCCTGCTGTTGCGCCGGGCTCAGGCCTTCGACGTTGAGGTGCAATCGCAGGCCGGCCTGGGCCATGCTGCCCGTGAGCAGCAAGACCCCGGCCGCCAGCCAGGCGGCGAACCGCCTCACAATGCGAGGATGGCTTCGGCGAGAACCTGGTCACTGGCGTCGCGGGCTTCCGGCACGCGGGTGCGCAAGGTGTCGAAGGCGGCCTCGAGATGAGCGCCACGAATTTCACCATTGCTGGCGACAAAACTGGCTGCATCGTCATGGGCTTCGCGGACGATTTTCGAATCACGGATGGACGTGGTGGTGTCGGAAGTGAAATCGATCGTGCGCTGGGAAGCGCGAACGATGATGTTACTGGTGGCTACCAGGGTATGTGCCTGGGCCACATCGGCCAACACCAGCAGGCCTAGGGCGGCAGCAATCAGCGGGCTACGCATGGAACGACTCCGGAAAAATAAGGATAGCTATTGGACGAGAATTGCCTGTGCCAGTTCAAGGTCGCTGACGTGAAGTTTTGGCTGGGTCCGGCGCAGGTAATCCAGGGCCGATTCCAGTTGTGCACCTCGCAGTTGCCCGTCGCTGGCGACGAATGCCGCAGCGTCATCGTGAGCGGCGACGATCAGTTTATGGTCGAAGGGCGCAGAGGTCACCATGCTCGTGGCATAGCCGCTGACCACCACTTGCTGGGTGGACACATCGAAGGCATGGGCCGGAACAGACCAGCAAGAAACGATGAAGAACGACGCGATGAACAGATCTGAGTAGAAACGCATGGGACTCGACGGTTGATGGCGAGTTTGAAGGCTAGCGCAAACCCGCGGGCCAGAGCCAGCACTGAAACATCGGAACACCATTTGGTGCCCGATGTTTCATGTTGCATCAGATCACCAGGATGGCCTGGGCCAATTGCGCATCGGTGGCGTTGAGCTGTGGGGCCTGCTGGCGGATGTAATCCAGGGCGCTTTCCAGTTTCACACCACGGATGGCGCCTTCGCTGGCGACGAAGCTGGCGGCGTCATCACGGGCGGCTTGAACGATCTTGTTGTCACGCAGGGATGAGGTTGCATCGGAGGTCGCGTCGGAAGTGGCCTTGAGTGCTCCGACGATGGAGTCGGTGGTGACGATGAAGCTGCTGGCGTTGGAGTGGGCGGCTACGGCCAGCAGGGCAGCTGCGCTGAGCAGGCGAAGACGGATCATGATGAAACTCCTTGAATGATGAGGTGATGCCGGTGCGTGTAGCTGGAAGAGGAGACGCATGTTCGACTCGCTTCGCCACGTTCGGCTCGATATTAGGACAGGAACGCGTTGGCTGACAGCCCTTGCGACAGTCATTGACGGCAGAGGGGCGGCTTACTGTACTGGTGTGTTTTATACATTTCTAAAAGTGTTATGTCTCCAGCGCTTTTGTCAAATCGGGCCCGGAAACGACAAGACCCGTCGCGGTTACCCGCGACGGGTCTTGTTTGTTCAATTCGGTGCTGGCGGTGGACCCGGTGGGTCAGGGCCAGCGACGCTGAGTTAGCGCCAGAACGGCTTGCTCAGCTCTTCGTAGCGTTGTGCTTCGCTGATACCGGCATCAGCCAGCAGGCGCGAATCCAGACGAGCCAGTTGGTGACGGCTGGCGATGCGGCGCTGCCACAACATCAGGTTGGCGATAACGCGAAGAGGCAGGGAAGCCTGGTTTTTTTCAGCTTTGTCTTCGAAAAACAGCTCGGAACTGAGTGTACGTTCCATGGTTGACATCCTTCCGCTTGTGGCGGGATTAGGTAGTGGTTTGACTGGTGCCCATGATCCTCTCGTTTGGCCAGTCTCTCTAGATACAGTTCACCTGTATTGTGAGAGACCAGTTAACTGTTAAAGAGTGGTGTACTGGTCGATATTGAGGCAACTGTACCTATCTGCACGATATTGGTGCAATTTAGTGCGTTCGTCGTTGTTTCATGGGAAAAGACTGTAAGAAAACACCGGTACAGCAGTACAGTTTTTGTCGGTCATGGCTCGAATGACGGTCTTCAACCAAAACTGTATTTGCGATAACGGTGATCCAGCTGTATCAGACGGCCAACATGCGTCCGGTTTCTTCGAGGTTCAGGTGCCAACTCAGTGCATCGCGCAGGATATGCGGGGTATGCCCGCCCAAGGCGCACGCGGCGTCGAAATACTTGTTCAAGGCCTGGTGGTAATTGGGGTGTACGCAATTGTCGATGATCACTCGCGCGCGCTCCCTGGGTGCCAGACCCCGCAGGTCGGCCAGGCCGATCTCGGTCACCAGGATGTCGACGTCATGTTCGGTATGGTCCACATGGCTGACCATCGGCACGACGCTGGAAATGGCCCCACCTTTGGCAATCGATTTCGTGACGAAAATCGCCAGGTGGGCATTGCGGGCGAAATCCCCTGAGCCGCCGATGCCATTCATCATCCGCGTGCCGCAGACATGGGTGGAATTGACGTTGCCGTACAAGTCGAACTCCAGCGCGGTGTTGATAGCGATGATGCCCAGGCGACGTACGACCTCGGGATGGTTGGAGATCTCTTGTGGGCGCAGGACCAGCTTGTCCTTGTACCTTTCCAGGTTTCCAAACACATCGGCATTACGTCGACCCGACAGCGTGATCGAACTGCCGGAGGCGAAACTCAGCTTGCCGGCGTCGATCAGGTCAAATGTCGAGTCCTGCAAAACCTCGGAATACATGGTCAGGTCTTCGAACGGGGAATCGATCAGCCCGCACATCACGGCATTGGCGATGTTGCCGATCCCGGCCTGCAACGGCCCGAGCTTGTTGGTCATGCGTCCGGCCGAAACCTCCTGCTTGAAGAAATCGATCAGGTGATCGGCAATGGCCTGGGTGTCGCTGTCCGGTGACGCGACGGTCGAAGGCGAGTCGCCTTGGTTGGTAATAACAATGGCGGCGATTTTTTCCGGCGGGATCACAATGGCGGGGCTGCCAATACGGTCGTCGACTTTCACCAGGGGGATGGGTGTACGGGTGGGGCGATAGGTCGGGATATAGATGTCGTGCAGCCCTTCCAGATTCGGATTGTGAGCCAGGTTGATCTCGACGATCACTTGGCGGGCGAAAATGGCGAAGCTGGCTGAATTACCCACCGATGTGGTGGGTACGATATGTCCTTGCTCGGTAATGGCCACGGCTTCGATCACGGCAATATCGGGCAGCTTGAGCTGGCCGTTGCGCAGTTGCTCGACAGTTTCCGAGAGATGCTGATCAATGAACATCACCTCGCCTGCGTTGATTGCCTTGCGCAGCGTGCTGTCGACCTGGAACGGCATGCGGCGCGCCAGTACACCGGCTTCGGTGAGCTCCTTGTCGAGGTCATTGCCCAGGCTCGCACCGGTCATCAGGCTGATTTTCAGCGGGGTGACCTTGGCGCGTTCAGCCAGGGCGTGGGGCACCGCTTTCGCTTCTCCGGCGCGGGTAAAGCCGCTCATGCCGACGGTCATGCCGTCCTGAATCAACAAGGCTGCTTCGGCAGCGCTCATCACTTTATTCAATAACGAAGGCAAGCGGATGCGATCACGGTACATAGGTGGTTATCTCGGGCTGGAAAGCAAGATGCGCAGTCTAGTGAATTAGCGCTGTGCCCGACCCGCTACAAAGGTCGCATTTCAGGCGTCTATTACGGGCGTTTCGGACAAAACATCATTACCGGATCGGTAATATTTTGCCTTGATACAAATCAAAACGCCCCGACAGGTCGGGGCGTCTTGGTAAAGCGGCGAGGGTTATTCCACCGCTTTGACCATGTCTTCGATGACCTTCTTGGCGTCACCGAACACCATCATGGTCTTGTCGAGATAGAACAGCTCGTTGTCCAGGCCCGCATAGCCGCTGGCCATTGAGCGTTTGTTGACAATGATGGTCTTGGCCTTGAACGCTTCGAGGATCGGCATGCCGGCAATCGGCGACTTCGGATCGTTCTTCGCCGCCGGGTTGACCACGTCGTTGGCGCCCAGCACCAGTACCACGTCGGCCTGGCCGAACTCGGAGTTGATGTCTTCCATTTCGAACACCTGGTCGTAAGGCACTTCGGCTTCGGCCAGCAGGACGTTCATGTGCCCGGGCATGCGACCGGCCACCGGGTGGATCGCGTATTTGACGGTCACGCCGTGGTGGGTCAGCTTCTCGGTCAGTTCTTTCAGCGCGTGCTGCGCCCGGGCCACCGCCAGGCCATAGCCCGGCACGATGATCACGGTATCGGCGTTGGTCAGCAGGAAGGTGGCGTCGTCAGCCGAGCCGGATTTCACCGGGCGGGCTTCTTTCGAACCGGCCGGGCCAGCCGCATCCGCGCTGTTGCCGAAACCGCCGAGCAGCACGTTGAAGAACGAACGGTTCATCGCCTTGCACATGATGTACGAGAGGATCGCACCGCTCGAGCCCACCAGCGAACCGGCAATGATCAGCATCGAGTTGTTCAGCGAGAAGCCGATGCCCGCTGCGGCCCAACCGGAATAACTGTTGAGCATCGACACCACCACCGGCATGTCCGCGCCGCCGATCGGGATGATGATCAGCACGCCCAGGACAAAGGCCAGGGCCAGCATCAAGGCGAACGCGCCGAGGTTGCCGGTGAACATGAAGGTCAGGCCCAGGCCCAGCGTCGCCAGACCCAGGATCAGGTTGAGCTTGTGCTGGCCACCAAACTGTACCGGTGCGCCTTGGAACAGGCGGAACTTGTACTTGCCCGAAAGCTTGCCGAACGCGATCACCGAACCGGAGAAGGTGATTGCACCAATGGCTGCGCCGAGGAACAGCTCCAGACGGTTGCCGGTCGGAATCGAATCCCCCAGTTGCTTGACGATGCCCAGGGATTGCGGCTCGACGACAGCCGCGATGGCAATGAACACCGCCGCCAGGCCGATCATGCTGTGCATGAACGCCACCAGCTCCGGCATCTTGGTCATTTCGACGCGCTTGGCCATGATCGAGCCGGCGGTACCGCCAACCAGCAGGCCGACGATGACGTAGCCGATACCGGCGGTAGCCAGCTCAGCGCCGAGCTTATAAATGAGGCCTACGGTAGTGAGCACCGCCAATGCCATGCCGAGCATGCCGAACAGGTTGCCTCGGCGGGAGGTGGTGGGGTGCGACAGGCCTTTGAGGGCCTGGATGAAGCAGATCGACGCGATCAGGTAAAGCGTCGTTACCAGGTTCATGCTCATTACTTGGGCGCCTCTTCTTTTACGGCTTTCGGGGCTTTTTTCTTGAACATCTCGAGCATGCGGCGCGTCACGAGGAAGCCACCGAAGACGTTCACCGCGGCCAGGGCCACGGCGAGGGTGCCCATGGTCTTGCCCAAAGGAGTCACGGTCAGCGCGGCGGCGAGCATGGCGCCGACGATCACGATCGCCGAAATGGCGTTGGTCACCGCCATCAACGGTGTGTGCAGCGCGGGCGTTACGTTCCAGACCACGTGGTAACCGACATAAATCGCCAGCACGAAGATGATCAGGTTGTAGATACCGGGGGAGATAAGCTCTTCCATTGTCTGAATCCCTGCTTAGGCGTTTTTGCGGATGACTTGGCCGTCGCGGCACATCAGGCACGCGGCGACGATGTCGTCTTCCAGGTTCACGTCGAACTGACCTTCCTTGGTGAAGACCAGCTTCAGGAAGTCCAGCAGGTTACGGGCATACAGCGCCGAAGCGTCCGCCGCGACTTCACCGGCCAGGTTGGTCGGGCCGCAAATGGTCACACCATTCTCGATCACGACCTGATCGGCCACGGTCAGCGGGCAGTTACCACCCTGGGCTGCCGCGAGGTCGATGACCACCGAGCCGGGTTTCATCTGCGCGACGGTTTCGGCACTCAGCAACGTCGGTGCCTTGCGGCCCGGAATCAATGCGGTGGTGATGACGATGTCAGCCTGTTTGGCGCGCTCGTGCACGGCTTGGGCCTGGCGCTGCATCCAGCTGGCCGGCATCGGCCGGGCATAACCGCCGACGCCGACGGCGCACTCACGCTCTTCGTCGGTCTCGTAAGGCACATCGACGAACTTCGCGCCGAGGGACTCGATTTGCTCCTTGACCGCCGGGCGCACATCCGAAGCCTCGATCACCGCGCCCAGGCGCTTGGCCGTGGCGATCGCCTGCAATCCGGCGACGCCCGCGCCGAGAATCAGCACGCGCGCCGCTTTCACGGTGCCCGCGGCAGTCATCAGCATCGGCATGAAGCGCGGATAGTAATGGGCGGCCAGCAACACGGCTTTGTAACCGGCGATGTTCGCTTGAGACGACAGCACATCCAGGCTCTGGGCTCGGGAAGTACGTGGCGCGGCCTCAAGGGCGAAAGCGGTAATGCCGCACTCGGCCAGCTTGGCGATGGTTTCGTTGTTGAACGGATTGAGCATGCCCACCAGAACGGTGCCGCTCTTGATCAGCGTCAGTTCGCTGTCGCTGGGCGCCACCACCTTGAGGATCAGCTCGGCCCCGAATGCATCACTGGCGCTGCCAATGGTTGCGCCCGCTGCCTCATAGGCACTGTCGATAACGCTGGCCTTGATACCGGCGCCGCTTTGAACAGTGACTTTATGGCCTTGGCCGATCAACTTCTTGATGGTTTCCGGGGTAGCAGCAACCCGTGTTTCACCCGTTTGGGTTTCGAGGGGAACACCAATGTGCACGTCAAATCTCCTGCGTGATCTTATTGAGTAAACCCAGGCACTTCGGATGGTGCGGCTGGGGCGGCCGATCAGCACGGTCCCGCCAAACCAGGCGGGGCGCGGCATTTTGCAGGCGAAAATTCAGCCCTTCAAGAGATTATGACAGGTGACGGAAAATTAACTACAAGTCACCCTGTGACCGAATGTCGCGATTATCGATCGGCAGCCCTTGTGGGCCGTGCTTTCCAAGGATTCAGGTTCAAATTGACAATTTTCCCCATCGGCCAGATGAATAAGCGCTGATGTGTTGGGTGATATGGCTCGAAGCCATGTATTTAGACGCTTTGGAGACTACTGCACGGGCTGGATAACAGATTGACTGAATGCGACATAAACTTATATCTGTAGCGACTTCTGTTGGTTTACTACCTGAGTCTATTTTTATTTTTTCCTTATTAATCAATAAGATAATTATTTGCTTGGTTCACGAGCCAGTCACGAAAAGCTCGAAGGGAGGCGGACTCGACTTTTCGCTCCGGAATCATCAGGTAGTAGGCCTTGATGCTTAACAGCGCGTTACGGTTGGCCACGACCAGTCGTTTCTCTGCCAGTTCGCGTTGAATCAAAAAGGGCGGAATCAGCGCGATACCCATGTCGTGCATAGCCGCTTGGGCGAGCATGGAGAATAGTTCATAACGCGGTCCTGTAAGGTCTCGTGCGATATTCAGGTTCTGGGCGTTGAACCACTGGCGCCACGCATATGGACGCGTGGTCTGCTGCAGCAAGGGCAGTTCGGCAATCTCCTCTGCGGTCAAGCCCTTGCGACCGTCTAGCAAGGCGGGGCTGCATACCGGCATCGGGTTTTCGCCCATCAGCTTGTGGGATTCGGTACCGGACCAGTCCGCATCGCCAAAATAGATGGCGGCGTCAAACTCCGTATCGGCAAAGAGAAAGGGACGCGTGCGGTTGGTCAGGTTGACGGTGACTTCCGGATGCTGCTGCTGGAAGTCCTTGAGGCGTGGCAGTAACCATTGGGTGCCGAAGGTCGGCACCACGGCCAGCTCGATCACGTTCGCACCGGTGTGCCCCATCACTGAAAGTGTGTCGCGCTCGACGGCATCCAGTTGGGTGGCAACGCGTCGGCTGTAGGAAAGACCGGCTTCGGTCAGTTTGACGCCGCGGCGCGAGCGTCGGAAAAGCTCCACGCTGAGGAAGTCCTCCAGGCTGGCGATCTGTCGGCAGATAGCGCCTTGCGTGAGAGAAAGCTCCTGCGCTGCCTTGGTGAAGCTTTCATGGCGCGCGGCAGCCTCGAAACTGACCAGGGCGGCGGTACTGGGGATTTTACGGCGCATGTACGTAAGCCTCACTCAAGACCTATATAAATGGGGTTCTTAGCGTTTACGGAGTGAGAAATTAGCACAGGTTAGTGCGTAATCCTCGTTTGCCCTTGTAGGAAACCGCGCCTAGGATCAATCCACGATTTTCATTCAATTGCGAGGACTCTTTCATGGCCGGTAAAGCGAGCTTCAACTGGATCGATCCGTTGTTGCTGGATCAGCAGCTCACCGAAGAAGAACGCATGATCCGCGACACTGCCGAGCAGTTCGCCCAGCAGAAGCTCGCACCACGAGTGCTGGAAGCGTTCCGTCATGAAAAAACCGACCCGGCGATTTTCCGCGAGATGGGTGAAGTCGGCCTACTGGGGGCTACCATTCCTGAACAGTACGGCGGCAGTGGGTTGAACTACGTCAGCTATGGCCTGATCGCTCGTGAAGTAGAGCGGGTCGATTCCGGTTACCGCTCGATGATGAGCGTGCAATCCTCGCTGGTCATGGTGCCGATCAACGAATTCGGGACTGAGGCGCAGAAACAGAAGTATTTGCCGAAGCTGGCGTCGGGTGAATGGATCGGCTGCTTTGGTCTGACTGAGCCGAACCATGGTTCCGACCCGGGTTCGATGATCACTCGTGCGCGCAAAGTGGAAGGCGGCTACAGCCTGACGGGCAGCAAGATGTGGATCACCAACAGCCCGATCGCTGACGTATTTGTCGTCTGGGGCAAGGACGACGCCGGTGACATCCGCGGCTTCGTTCTCGAAAAAGGCTGGAAGGGGCTGAGTGCGCCGGCCATCCATGGCAAGGTCGGGCTGCGCGCCTCGATCACTGGCGAAATCGTCATGGATAACGTATTCGTTCCAGAAGAGAACATCTTCCCGGATGTCCGTGGCCTGAAGGGCCCCTTTACTTGCCTGAACTCGGCGCGCTACGGCATCTCCTGGGGCGCCTTGGGGGCGGCTGAGTTCTGCTGGCATACCGCTCGCCAGTACACGCTGGACCGGCAGCAGTTTGGTCGCCCGCTCGCTGCGAATCAGTTGATCCAGAAGAAACTGGCCGATATGCAGACTGAAATCACGCTGGCCCTGCAGGGATGCCTGCGTCTGGGGCGTATGAAAGACGAGGGCACGGCGGCGGTCGAGATTACCTCGATCATGAAGCGCAACTCCTGCGGCAAGTCCCTAGATATCGCCCGCATGGCGCGGGACATGCTGGGCGGCAACGGTATTTCCGATGAGTTCGGCATCGCGCGTCATCTGGTGAACCTGGAAGTCGTAAACACCTATGAAGGCACGCACGATGTGCATGCGCTGATTTTGGGGCGTGCGCAAACCGGTATCCAGGCGTTCTACTAATAGGAGAACGGTCATGGGCGCGCTTTCGCATCTGCGGGTATTGGATTTATCGAGGGTATTGGCCGGGCCGTGGGCCGGACAGATCCTGGCGGACCTGGGGGCTGATGTCATCAAGGTCGAGCGTCCCGGCAATGGTGACGATACGCGCGCCTGGGGGCCGCCCTTCCTGAAGGATGCCCGAGGCGAGAACACGACCGAAGCCGCTTATTATCTTTCAGCCAATCGCAACAAACAGTCGGTGACCATCGACTTCACGCGACCAGAGGGGCAGCGGCTGGTGCGAGAGCTGGCGGCCAAGTCCGACATCCTGATCGAGAACTTCAAGGTGGGCGGCCTGGCGGCGTATGGCTTGGATTATGACTCGCTAAAGGCGATCAATCCGCAATTGATCTATTGCTCGATAACCGGGTTTGGCCAGACCGGCCCTTACGCCAAGCGCGCCGGGTATGACTTCATGATCCAGGGATTGGGGGGCTTGATGAGCCTGACCGGTCGCCCTGAAGGCGATGAGGGTGCGGGGCCGGTGAAGGTAGGGGTCGCGTTGACGGATATCCTCACGGGGCTGTATTCGACCGCTGCCATTCTGGCGGCGTTGGCCCATCGTGATCATGCCGGCGGCGGGCAGCACATCGATATGGCCCTGCTGGATGTTCAAGTGGCTTGCCTGGCCAACCAGGCGATGAACTACCTGACCACGGGCAGCGCGCCGAAGCGGCTGGGTAATGCTCATCCGAACATCGTGCCTTATCAGGATTTTCCTACGGCTGATGGCGATTTTATCCTGACGGTGGGTAATGACGGCCAGTTCCGAAAGTTCGCTGAGGTTGCCGGTCAACCGCAGTGGGCTGATGATCCGCGTTTTGCCACTAACAAGGTGCGGGTGGCGAACCGGGCGGTGTTGATTCCGTTGATTCGCCAGGCGACGGTGTTCAAGACCACCGCCGAATGGGTGACCCAGTTGGAGCAGGCCGGTGTGCCGTGTGGGCCTATCAACGACCTGGCCCAGGTGTTTGCCGATCCTCAGGTGCAGGCACGTGGGCTGGCGATGGAGCTGCCTCACCTGCTGGCCGGTAAAGTGCCGCAGGTGGCCAGTCCGATTCGACTGTCCGAGACGCCGGTGGAGTATCGCCATGCGCCTCCTTTATTAGGGGAGCATACGTTGGAGGTGCTGCAGCGAGTGTTGGGGTTGGACGAAGCTGAGGTCATGGCGTTCAGAGAGGCTGGGGTGCTGTGAGTCTTCTCTTCTATATAAAGGAGCGTGTAAAAGGGCAAAAGCGACAGGGTTTACCAGTGCTGCGCAACTTATTGATAGAAAAGCGAAATTAAGGGTTGACGGCAGATTCTGGAAGTCTATAATTCGCCCCACTTCCGGCGCAGTCGAAACGGAAAACTCCTTGATATTCAATGAGTTAAGTAGGTTTCGATGGTGCGGGGCTTCAGTTCATCGAAGCCCGGAAGGCGCAGGTAGAGCAGTGTTGTTTGGCTCTATATGCGGTTCGATCCTCTCGGTCGAAAGCGGTGAAAAAGAGGTGTTGACAGCAGCGAGTAACGCTGTAGAATTCGCCTCCCGCTAACGAGAGATCGGAAGCGCAAGTGGTTGAAGTTGAAAAGGAAACTTTGAAAACTTCTGAAAATAACCGCTTGACAGATACACGGGGCGCTGTAGAATGCGCGCCTCGGTTGAGACGAAAGGCTCAGCCAACCGCTCTTTAACAACTGAATCAAGCAATTCGTGTGGGTGCTTGTGGAGTCAGACTGCTAGTCAACAGATTATCAGCATCACAAGTTACTCCGCGAGAAATCAAAGATGTAA